>JAFSZV010000002.1 GCA_017455565.1 Clostridia bacterium | reverse complement strand
GGCCTGGCGCTGGGCGTCGGTGAAGTATGCGGGGACGGTGATGACCGCCTCGGTGACCTTATCGCCCAGATAAGCCTCGGCGTCGGTCTTGAGCTTCTGCAGGATCATGGCAGAAATCTCTTGGGGAGAATAGCTCTTGCCGTCGATCTCGACTTTATGATCGGTGCCCATCTGACGTTTGATGGAGCTGATGGTGCGCTGGGGGTTGGAAACGGCCTGCCGCTTCGCCACCTGGCCGACCATGCGCTCGCCGGTCTTGGAAAAAGCCACCACGGAAGGGGTGGTGCGCGCGCCTTCGGCGTTGGGGATGACGACAGCCTCGCCGCCTTCGATCACGGCGACGCAGGAGTTAGTGGTGCCAAGGTCGATACCAATGATTTTAGCCATAATGTGTTTCCTCCGTAATTCTATTTTATTTTATTGTTTTTCAAACCAAACGGTGAATACGCTCGTCTATGCTCCGCACGAATCGGTAGTCTTGACCATGGCGGGGCGGATCAGCTTTCCGTTCATGGTATAGCCCTTCTGCAAGACCTGGGCGATGACGGTTTCGCCGGAGCCCTCGCCCTCGGCGTGCAGCACCGCGTTGTGGAAATTGGGATCGAAGGGCTCGCCCTCCCTGCCGCATTCCTCCACGCCGCACTTTTTCAAAATATCCTGAAACTGCCGCAGGATCATCCGCACGCCCTCGTCGGCCGTTTCAGCCGCCGCGGCCCGCTCCAGATTGTCCAGCACCGGCAGAATCACCTCGAACACGGCGATCTGCGCGTCCTGATAGACGCTGCTGCGCTCTTTCTGGGAACGCTTGCGGAAGTTGTCGTATTCGGCCAGCACGCGAAGATACCGTTCGTCCTTCTGGGTGGCCTCGGCCTCCAGCGTCTGGATCCGCTCCTCCAGTTGAGCGGTCTTTTTCTTTTCCTTTTTAGCTTTTTCCTCAGCCGGCGCTTCCTGCTCCGGAGCCTGCTGCTCCTTTTCTTCGGCGGTCTGCATTTCCGGCTCCTGTTCAGCGGCTTCCGTCTTCTTCGTCTTCTGTTCTTCGCTCATCGGTCTCACCTGCGTCCTTTAACTGTTTTCTCTGCCGTCCCATCACGCCTGATATCGTCTGTGTAAAGGCGATCAGCTTTGCCGTGACGTCGGCGTAATCCATCCGGGCCGGAGCGATGATGCCCACGATCCCGCGGGTATTGGAGTCGATCTGGTAGCTGGTAAACACCAGGCTGGCGTCCCGCATGCTGGGGTCCTGCAGCTCAGGCCCGATGCGGACGTTGATGGGGTCGCCGTTGGCGCTTTCCAAAAGCTCTCCCACCTTGCTCCGGTCGGAAAAATACTCCAAAACTTCTCTGGCGCGGCCGGTGTCCTGATATTCCCGGTTGTCCAAAAGCCTCGCCGCACCGTCGATATAGACCTCTGGCTTGGAGCCAGCCTCGGTCTGCCGGATGAAGTCCAGAATGTCGGATGTCATCTGATAGACCTGTGAATCCTCGCCCATGCTCTGCGCCACCGAGGGAAGCAGATACTCCAGCCTGTTTTCACTGATGGCCAGATTGAGCGCCGTGCACAGCATGGCCGCCGTAGAGGGGGCCACGGGCGACGCCAGCCGGAGCATCTTGTTCTTTACATCGCTGCCCGTGACCAAAACCGCGGCATAGGTGCTGCCGCTGTCTACGGCAATCAACTCGCAGCGTTTGACCCGGTCTCCTCCCTTGCGGGAGATCATGGACACCGCCGTATGCTGGGTCATCTCGCCGATGACCTTGGAGGCCGACACCACGATATTGTCGATCTCGCGCATTTTGGACTCCATCATCAGGCGCATGGCCTCCAGCTCATTGGTGGCCACCCGGTGACGGTCCATCAACTCGTTGACGTAAAGACGGTAAGCCGCGAACGAAGGGACGCGCCCGGCGGAGACATGGGGCTTTTCCAGATACCCCATCTCTTCCAGCTCGCTCATCTCGTTGCGGATGGTAGCGGAGGAAATCGGCGTGTCGAAGCTGTCTGCCAGCGCCTTGGAGCCAACCGGCTCGGCCGTATCGATATAGTTTTCCACGATGGCCTTTAAGATCCGCCGTTTCCGTTCGGGAAGCTCCATCGCCGCCCCTCCTTTCTTTAGCACTCATTACCCCTGAGTGCTAAGATTATCCTACCACTTTCCGCCCGTTTGTCAATAGTTTTTCCAAAAAAATTGTGAACAAATTAGTAATTCTGTATAGAAATCTGATATATTCCCTCTTTGAGTGCTAAAAAAGAGCGGGTTTCCCCGCTCTTTTGTGCTCTGTTTCGCTTTTATTTCCGCAGTCCTTGGAAAAAGGCCGTCATCAGCGCCGCACATTCTTCTTCCAAAACGCCCTTGTACAGCTTCGGTCGGAAGCCGAACGCCTCCTCAAACAGATTCATCACCCCACCGCAGGCGCCAAAGGTGCAGTCGGACGCGCCGCAGACCACTGTGTCGACCCGCGCATTCAGAATGGCGCCCGCGCACATGGGACAGGGCTCCAGCGTCACATAAAGCGCACAGCCCGTCAGCCGCCAGTCGCCCAGCGCCTGCTCGGCCTGCCGGATGGCCATCAGTTCGGCGTGGCCAAGGACGCTTTTATCCGTTTCGCGGCGATTGTATCCCGCGCCGATCACCTCCCCATCCTTCACGATCACGCAGCCCACCGGCACCTCGCCCGCCGCCAGCGCCAGCCGCGCCTGCTCCAGCGCCAGCCGCATAAATTTTTCGTGCACGCTTTACACCCCGCTTGTTTTCCGGTATACTTTTATCATACAGGCCCGCGGGCCGATTTGCAATCCATAGGAGCGAAAAAAATGAGCATTCTGGTCTATCTGCTGATCTATTATTTCCCGCCGCTGGTCGCCGCCATCCTGCTGCATTTCCGCATGCGGAAAAAATATCTGGGCGACGCCTTCGATCCCAATGTGGCCAGCGACCGCAAGACGATGGTGAAGATCTATCTCTGGACGGCGGTGTTCATGTCGGTGGGCTCCATGCTGTGGGGTATTTTCGTAAACGGCATGATCCGGATCTTTTCGGCGCTATGAGCAGCCGGGTGGATATTCTCGCCCGTCTCGACCGGCTGGGCATCGCCTACGAGCACTACACTCACCCGCCGGTGGCCTCGGCCGCCGACCGGTTCCCTATGGACGCGGTCTACGGCGCGCAGGTGTGCAAAAACCTTCTGGTGAGCCCCCGCAACGAGAGCGCCTTTTTCCTGCTGATGCTGCCCTGGGACAAAAGCGCCGACCTGAAAAAGCTGCGGGACGCCGTGGGAACAGGCCGTCTGCAATTCGCCCCGCAGGGCCGCCTTGCCGAGCTGTTGGAGCAGCAGCAGGGCTGCGTGGGGGTCTGCGGCGTGATTCATGACCGGGATCACCGGATCAAGGTGGTTTTCGATCTTTCCCTGCGGGAAAAAACGCGCATCGCCATGCATCCCGGCGTCAACACTGAAACCATCGTGCTTTCTTTTTCCGATCTGGAACAATATATCCGCTCCTGCGGGACGGAGATTTTATTTTTTGATTTCTGAACAAAAAGCGCCGCAAGGGGGAGGCTACGCAAGGATGTGGCTTCTCTTTTTGCTTTTGTAATTTGTAATCAGCAATGATTGAATTACAGGCATCATTGATATGATTATAATTTTGGCTTCCAAATCGGCAAAGTCCAAAAGCGCTCTCATTTGCGAAAGCAACTATTGCGCACAGATATTTTTGCTGCCTGCAACAACCTTTTCAAAAGGCTAAAACACTTTGCCGCTCTCAAACGTTATAAGAGTGAAAGCCGAAGGAAAGCCTGCAAATAAAAAGTCAAGCCCCAAACAGGACATGACCGGAAGAAAATTTGTAGGCAGCAGGTAGGAAAAAAGAACAACACAAAAAAGCCACCGCAGAACGCTGGCCTGAGAAGTGAGAGGGAGATGGCGTCAGTTGCTTCCTTGTAGTCCGGTAGAATCCATATCTATCGGCGGCAGATTATCCAATGTGGCAAGATAGTCCCTCACCTTCGCGTAATAGCGCCGTAGAAACTTGTTGGATGCAGCGGTCATGTAGACATAGAACGGCTTACCCTCAGAACGCTTGCGGTCGAGGAACTGGAACACAGGTTCATCCAGGGGAGCGCATTTCAGGTATATCCCCATAACATTGAACAGGGTTTTGCGGAGATACGGGGAACCTCGTTTGGAGGATTTGTTGCTCCTTACGTTCTTGTCGCCGGACTGGTTGGGCATGGGATCAATACCGGCAAAAGCAACCAGGGCTTGCTT
>JAFSZV010000067.1 GCA_017455565.1 Clostridia bacterium | reverse complement strand
GAATCAACAACAAAATTAAAACCCTCCGCCGCCAGGGCTACGGCTATCCAGATGACGATTACTTTTTCCTCAAGCTTTTCGACGCAAGCAGAAAAACCTATACCCGCAACCCTAAATCACACAAGAAAAATGATTGACCCTAAAACTTTATAAAGACGCCGATGACTACATAGCCGTTTCCATGATAGTTGTCCTTCGACAGTATCAGGGGCAGGGTTACATGAAAAAAATACTTGAACCGGCGTTTCAGGAAGCTGGCAAAAGAAACTGTCCTTGCATACTTGACACGGATAGCCTGGAAAAGGTCGCCAAATACGAACGCTGCGGTATGAAAAAAGTTGCGGAAAAACATGTTGGGCATGGGGTGACGTTATATACCATGGAATACAAGAACATGGCTTAAACCATAGTACCCAAGCTACAGCCAGACCCTGACATTTGGGACCTGCTGGAGGAGCTGTACCACCTCCACAGCAGCCTGCAAAAATGTGTGCGCTTTCTGCCCGAAGCCGCCGAGGAGTGCCGCCGGATCGAGGCGCTGATCCCTACCACCCGTTCCTTCAAGAACAAGAAGAAGATCGACAGACCGCTGTCAGAACAGCTTCATGTGCTCCACCTACAAGAAAAAAGGCAAGGACGTCTGTAGCGGTCACTATATCCGAGAGGTAGAGCTGGCGGCGGTGCTGCTGGATGATATCCGCAGAATCACCCACTTCGCCAGACAAAACGAACTGCGCTTCGCCGATTACATCGGTGTCAAGCAAGGCAAGGAAGCACAGCGAGAGATCGCAGCACTCCAGAAGAAGGCGGCGGAGATGGAGCGGCGGAAAGCCGAACTGTCTGTGCTGTTCAAGCGGCTCTATGAGGACGACGTCCTCGGACGCATTTCGGACGAGCAGTACAAGCTCCTCTCGCGGGACTACACGAAGGAGCAGGCAGAGCTCGACGAGGCGCTTCCGAAGGTGAAGGAGCAGCTTCAGACTCCGCCGGAAATGTCAGCCGCTTTCTGGAGAACGCGCGAAGGTACACAGAGATCCCAGCGCTCACCTGTGAAATTCTGCACACCTTCATCCAACGGGTGGAGGTAGGAAAACGGGCGAAACGCTATGACCGGAATGCCCCGCAGGAGATTCGGATCTACTAC
The DNA here is from genome assembly GCA_017455565.1 of Clostridia bacterium. GTDB lineage: Bacteria > Bacillota > Clostridia > Oscillospirales > Butyricicoccaceae > UBA4644. Next base: position 3,386 of record JAFSZV010000067.1, on the reverse strand, counting down.
CGTGACATCGGGCTGATCGACGAGTTGCCCGAGATGATGGCGGCAGAGCAAGGAAAGCTCATCCAAACAGAAGTGGCGTAAACAAAAGCAGCATAAAAAGGAATGTGGGGCTGTGCCAACCGACACAGCCCCGCAGGGAAACAAAACTATTTAATTCGACTATTCAGAAAGCTTCCCTATGAGATGCGCGAGAAGTGCGAGGGAGCTTTTTTTATTCCGTAAACGCCTCGGTCAGCGCCCGGGCGGCAGCGGGGATCTCTTCGGTCTTCAGTCCGGCAAAGCCCACCACCACCGTGCCCAAAAGGGGCGGTTTCCCCAGACAATAGGCGCTCAGGCCCCGCAGCGGGATGTCTGCCTGCGCGGCGCGGGCCGCCAGCCACTTTTCGTCCTTTCCGGGGACGGTGAGCAGAAAATGCAGTCCCGCCTCTGTGCCCCGGGTCTCCGCGCCAGGCAGCGCCCGCAGTTCCTCCAGCAAACGCTCCTGCTTTTTGCGGTAAAGGTTGACGCTGCGGCGCAGGTGACGGCTGTAAAGCCCCCGCTGGATAAACAGGCGCAGGGTCTGCTGCTCAAAACGGGACACGGTGGAAGCACCGTAGCCGAAGATCTCACGGTAGCGCCCGATCAGCGAACGGGGCAGCACCAGATAGGCCACGCGGATCCCCGGCGCCACCGAGCGGGAAAAGGTCCCTACATAGATCACCTTTCCCCCGCCGTCCATGCCCTGCATGGCGGGGATGGGGCGGCTGGCGTAGCGGAACTCGCTGTCGTAATCGTCCTCGATGAGATAGCGGTCCTCCGCCTCCTCTGCCCAGTACAGCAGGCGACTCCGCCGCCCCACCGGCATGGTGACGCCCATCGGGAACTGATGGGACGGGGTGACGCAGGCCACGTTGGCTCCGCTGCGCCGCAGAGCGGCTTCATCCATCCCCTCGTCGTCCAGCGGAATGGGGCAGATCGACCGCCCGTGGCTGCTGAGCACCCGGTGGAGCGCGCCGTAGCCCGGGTCTTCCACGGCGTAGACCGCCTTTTCCGGCAAAAGGCGCACCACCACGCTCAGCAGATATTCAATGCCTGCGCCCACCACGATCTGGTCGGCCTCGCAGCGAACACCCCGGTATTCCCGCAAAAAAACGGTAAGCGTCTCGCGGAACGAACGGTCTCCCTCCGCCTCGCCCCGCTGCAAAAGCTGGGGATCCCGGGAGATGACCTCGCGGCTGATCCGCGCCCACGAGGCGTAGGGAAACAGCGAAGTGTCCACCGCACCGGTGGAAAAATCAAACCGGGGCGGCTGCGGGGGAAGGTCTTCGGCGCCCGCCGGCGGCCGCAGCTCGCCCGCGGGCACCGATCGGGCCAGCGCGGCGCTGACGTAATAGCCGCTTTTGGGCACGGCCCGCAGATAGCCCTCTGCCGTCAGCATACCATAGGCGGTTTCCACCGTGCTCTGGCTCACCCCCAGCGCAGCGCACAGCGCCCGCTTGGAAGGGAGCTTTTCCCCCTCCTTCAGACGGCCCGATTCCATCTCGCCGATAAAATAGCGATAGATCTGCTCGTAAAGGGGGCGCTTGTCCCCAGTCTGCAGCTTCAGTGTGACAGCTTCCATTCTGACCTCCCAAAAACCATCTGTTTTTGCAAAAACAATCCTATCAGTTTTTTCTATCATACCACGGCGGCGCGTTCGGCGCAAGAAAAAAGCCCCCGCAAGGCGCGTTTCGCAAGGAAGCTGCCGCCCTTCGGACTTTTTATTAAGGCACTCGGAAAAACCGGGTGTCTTTTTTGACATTTTGTATTGACAAACGCAGAAAAGCATGTATAATAATTTCCGTTACATAACGAATATTATATATAGATGGGAGGATCTGCGCGTGCCGCCAAAAACAAGGATCACGAAAGACATGATCATCCATGCAGCCATTGAGATTGCAAAACAAAGCGGATATGAGAGCATCAACGCCCGGACGGTATCTGAACAGCTGCACTGCTCCACGCAGCCGGTCATGTATCATTTTTCAACCATTGACGCCATGAAACGGGCCGCTTACGCGCAAGTCGATCATCTGCATTCGGAATACATGATGACGGGTTCTCCGGGACGGGATCCGATCCTGCAAATCGGTTTGAACTATATCCGGTTTGCCGTGGACGAGCCGCAGTTGTTCCGTTTTCTGTTTCAATCCGGATATGCGGAGGAGAACAGCCTGCTGGAAATGATCGATTCCGAGGAGCTGGCCCCGATCCTTGCCGCCATGCAGGAGGGTGCCGGATTGAGTGCGGAAAAAACCAAGCAGATATTTCTGACCGTGGCGCTGTTTGCACACGGCTATGCCAGCATCATCGCCAACAATGGTCTGGAATACGATGAAAAACTGGTCGCGGAGCACCTGGAACATGCCTGGAACGGCGCGTTTCTCGCGGCTGCGCAGGAGGAGAACGAGCATGAAGAAACTATATGAAAAAAGCGAGATCACCTTTGCGATCCTATGGATCGTGATCTACACCGTGGGTATGGGAACCCTAAAAAGCAATTTTGGGCTCGATTCGCTGTGGCAGATGCTTGGCCTGATCGTGCTCTCCGCGGCGATGTTCCTGTTCGTGAAGCGCAACGGCCTCATGGAGAAGTACGGCCTTGCCGGATGGGCGAAGAACAGCAGGGTCATGCTGTGGTTCCTTCCGCTGTGGCTCATCTCCTGCATGAATCTTTTCAGCGGATTCCGGCCCGATTATCCGGTGCCGGGCCTGATCTATGCCGCCGTGTCCATGATCCTTGTGGGCTTTGTGGAGGAGCTGCTCTTCAGGGGATTCCTGTTCAAGGCCATGTTAAAGGACGGCAGCGCCAAGGCGGCTGTTATCGTTTCCTCCGTCACCTTCGGGCTCGGACATATTCTGAATCTGTTCACCGGACAGGAGCTGATCGAGACGCTCAGCCAAGTGATTTTCGCGATTGCCGTCGGCTTTGTCTTTACCTTCGTGTTCTACAAGAGCGGGAGCCTCCTGCCCGGGATCCTGGCGCACAGCTTCATCGACGTATCCTCCGTGTTCGCATCCAACGAAGGATCTCAGCTTCTGAATATGATCCTGCACATCGCATTCATCGCCGTATCTGCTGCTTACTGCCTGTATCTGGCAAAGCGTGTAAAGACGTCGGCTGTCAACCGGGCAGACGCGCAGAAGGAATCTGCATAACGGGCGAGAGATGCTTCCCCATCCGATCCAAATGAAAAACCGGCGCGACCGCAAGGGTCGCGCCGGTTTCAGCTTGTCAAAGAACCCTCGTTTTTGTTAAGCAAAAGCGAGGGATTTGCTGTATTTGGGCAAAAGCAGCGAGAAAACAAGGCGAGAATAAGAACCTTTCCAGCTCCATTCTGCCAGCTTTTTCAGATTCATCGCAG
>JAFSZV010000066.1 GCA_017455565.1 Clostridia bacterium | reverse complement strand
GCCTGCGCGGCCTGCGGGATCGGCTGATCGCGGGGCTCCGGGAGATCCCGCATTCCGCGCTGAACGGCGACGCCGTCCGGCGGCTGCCCGGCAACGTGAATTTCTGTTTCGAGGGCATCGAGGGGGAATCCCTGCTGCTCCACCTGGACGACCGGGGCATCTGCGCCTCCTCGGGCAGCGCCTGTACCTCCGGTTCCCTCGATCCCAGCCACGTGCTGCTCGCCATCGGCCGCGTGCACGATGTGGCCCACGGCTCCCTGCGCCTGTCCCTGGGGGAAGACGCCACGGCGGAGGACGTGGACTATATCGTCCGCAACGTAAAGGAAGTCGTGGACTATCTGCGCGGCTTCTCCCCTGTGTGGAGGGATTTGACACAGGGGAAGGCAAGGTTTATACTGTAAGGAGGATATACGCATGGCACTGTACAGTGAAAAAGTCATGGACCACTTCCGCAACCCGCGGAACGTCGGCGTGATCGAGGAGGCGGACGGCGTCGGCGAAGTGGGAAACGCCAAGTGCGGCGACATCATGATGATGTACCTTATGATCGAAAACGACGTGATCGTCGACGTGAAATTTGAAACCTTCGGCTGCGGCAGCGCCATCGCCTCCAGCTCGATGGCCACCGAGCTCATCAAGGGCAAACCTGTGGCCGAGGCGATGCGGCTGACGAACAAGGCCGTCGCCGAGGCCCTGGACGGCCTGCCGGACTACAAGATGCATTGTTCCGTGCTCGCCGAAGAGGCCATACAGGCCGCCCTCACGGACTACTACCACAAAAACCCCGGAAAGCGGCCGGACTGACCTCCGGACCGCGGCGACTGAGACCGCAATGAACAGAAAGGAAGATCGCAATATGGGCAAGATTTATAAGGGGACTCTGGAACTGATCGGCAATACGCCCCTGGTGGAGACCGTCAACCTGGAAAAGGCCCTGGGGCTGGAAGCCACTCTCCTGGTCAAGCTCGAATACCTGAATCCGGCGGGCAGCGTCAAGGACCGCGTCGCCAAGGCCATGATCGAGGACGCCGAGGCCAGGGGGCTGCTCCGGGCGGATTCCGTCATCATCGAACCCACCTCCGGCAACACGGGCATCGGTCTGGCTGCTATCGCGGCGGCGAAAGGGTACCGCATCATCCTCACCATGCCGGAGACCATGAGTGTGGAACGCCGCAATATCCTGAAAGCCTACGGTGCAGAAATCGTGCTGACGGAAGGCGCGAAGGGCATGAAGGGCGCTATCGCCAAAGCCGATGAGCTGGCGAAGGAAATCCCCAACAGCTTTATTCCCGGCCAGTTTGTAAATCCGGCCAACCCGGCGATTCATAAAGCCACTACCGGCCCGGAGATCTGGAATGATACTGACGGCAAAGTTGATATCTTTATCGCGGGCGTAGGGACCGGCGGCACCGTAACGGGTACCGGCGAGTATCTGAAAGAACAGAACCCCAATGTGAAAGTTGTGGCGCTGGAACCGGCGGATTCCCCCGTGTTATCCGAAGGCAGGGCAGGCGCCCATAAGATCCAGGGCATCGGCGCAGGCTTTGTACCGGAAGTGCTGAACACCAAACTTTACGACGAAGTATTTAAAGCGGGAAGCGCGGACGCCTTTGCAGCGGCCAAACTGCTGGCGAAAAAAGAAGGCATCTCCGTGGGTATTTCTTCCGGTGCGGCGCTGCACGGTGCCATTGAACTGGCAAAACGCCCGGAGAACAAAGGCAAGGTCATTGTAGCCTTGCTTCCGGACAGCGGTGACCGGTATTATTCCACCCCGTTGTTTACGGAATAAAAGGTAGGCGTAAATGATAGAAT
>JAFSZV010000065.1 GCA_017455565.1 Clostridia bacterium | reverse complement strand
GTGACGGTCTTTTTCGTCATGTTGTAGATGCGGATGGGCAGGGTCTGGAAGCCGTTGCCCGCGGTGAAGTAGGAGATCACGAAGTCGTCCAGCGACAGGGTGAAGGCCATGATCAGGCCGGTGACGATGCCGGGCATGATCTCGGGCAGCTCGGCCTTAAAAAAGGCCTGCAGCGGCGTGCAGCCCAGATCCCGCGCGGCCTCGGGCAGAGCGGGGTCCATCTGCCGCAGCTTGGGCAGCACCTGCAAAATCACATAGGGCAGACAGAAGGTGATGTGCGCCAGCAGCATGGTCCAGAAGCTCAGGCTGGTGGCCAGCCCGAAAAACCGGCCCACGAAGACGAACATCAGCATCAGCGAGATACCGGTGATGATATCCGGGTTAATCATAGGAATGTTGGTGACGGTGTCCAGCGCGGCGCGGTACCATTTGGAGTGCAGCTTGTGCATCCCAACGGCGGCGGCCGTGCCCATGACGGTGGAGATCAGCGAGGCGCTGACGGCCAGCACCAGCGTGTTTCGCACGGCGCTCAAGGTGTCGCGGTCGCGGAACAGCTCCCGGTACCACTTCAGCGAAAAGCCGGAAAACACCGAGAGGCTCTTGGTCTCGTTGAAGGAAAAGACCAGCAGGATCACGATGGGCGCGAAGAGGAACAGCATGATCAGGGCGGTGTAAATGCGGGAGGCCCGTTTCATCTCACACCCCTCCTTCCACGCTGCGGTCGGCCAGCTTGCGGAGCAGCGCCATGGCGGCCAGCAATGCGATCATCATGATAAAGGCGATGGCGGCGGCAAAGTGCAGGTTGTTGGCCACGTACTGCCCCTCGATGGCGTCGCCGATGAGGAAGAACTTGCCGTTGCCCAGCTTTTGCGAGATATAGAAGGTGCTGATCGAGGGGATGAGCACCATGTTGATGCCGGAGAGCACGCCAGGCAGGCTCAAGGGAAAGATCACCCGCCGCAGGGTGTTCAGGTTGTTGCAGCCCAGATCGTGGGCGGCTTCTATCAGCCGAACGTCCATTTTGGCCATGACGGAATAGATGGGCATGATCATATAGGGAATATAATCATAGACCATGCCGATAACCACGGCGCCCTCGGTGCCGATAATGTGCATCTGTCCCAGGCCGACGGCGGTGAGCAGGCCGTTTAAGATGCCGGTGTCCTGCAAAATGGTCATCCAGGCATAGGTGCGGATGAGAAAGTTCATCCACATGGGGATCATCACCAGCGTAATCAGCGTTTTCTGCACCCGGGGCCTGGCGCGGGCGGTGATAAAGGCCATGGGATACCCCAGAAGCAGGCAGACGATGGTAGAGATCACCGCCAGTTTGAACGACCGCCAGAAGATCAGCAGATAGGTGCGGACCTCGCGGCCCTCGACCTCGGAGGAGGCGGTGAAGAACTTGATGATATTGTCCGCGGTGAAATGGAAATTGTTGTCGGTGAAGGCGTAATAGGCCACGAAGACCAGCGGGACCAGAATGAAGATCACGGCCCACACGGAATAAGGGGCCAGCAAAAACCGGTCCAAAAGGGTGGCGCGACCCTTGCTCCGCTCTTTCATTGGGCCTGCTCGCTTTCCGCTTCCTCTTCCGAGGAGAGGCTGTCCAGCGCGTCGGGGTCCACGTCCAGCGAATAGTCGCCGTACAGACCGGAATACTCCGACTTTTTCATGATGTGGATGGCATCGGGCTCAATATACAGGCCGATGTTGGTGCCCTCGGCCACATAATCGGTGGTCTGGATCATCCATTTGAAGCCGCCCACGTCCACGATGATCTCGTAATGGACGCCCATGAAGATTACCGAGGCGACCACGCCGCGGAGCATGCCCTTTTCCGTGGGAACGATGTCCACGTCCTCGGGGCGGACTACCACGTCCACCGGCTCCTTGCGGTCAAATCCGCTGTCCACGCAGGTGAAAGTGTGGCCGGAGAAGCGGACCAGCTTATCCTCCAGCATGACGCCGTCCAGAATATTACTTTCGCCGATAAAGTCGGCCACAAAGGCGTTTTTCGGCTCGTTGTAGATGTCGGTGGGGGTGCCGATCTGCTGGATGGAGCCCTTGTTCATCACCACCACCGTGTCAGACATGGTGAGGGCCTCTTCCTGATCGTGGGTGACGAAGACGAAGGTGATGCCCACCCGCTGCTGGATGGCCTTCAGCTCCCGCTGCATCTCCTTGCGGAGCTTGAGATCCAGCGCGCTCAGCGGTTCGTCCAGCAGCAGCACCCGGGGATGGTTGATGAGGGCGCGGGCGATGGCCACCCGCTGTTGCTCGCCGCCGGAAAGCTGCAGGGGCGAAGCCTTTTCGTAGCCGGTGAGGTTGACCATCCGCAGCATCTCGTCCACCCGCTCGCGGATCTGATTTTCGGGTTGCTTGGCAATGCGGGGCCCGAAGGCGATGTTGTCGAAAATATTGAGATGCGGAAACAGGGCGTACCGCTGAAACACGGTGTTGACCTGGCGCTTGTGCGAGGGCAGCGCGGTGATATCCTTTCCATCAAAATAGACCACACCTGCGCTGGGGCTCTCAAAGCCGCCGATGATGCGCAGCGTCGTGGTCTTTCCACAGCCGGAAGGGCCAAGGAGCGTGACAAACTCCTTGTCTCTCACGTAAAGATTGATGCTGTCCAGGACCGTTTTGCCCCCATAATCTTTGTGAATGTTTTCCAGCTGGATCAGACGATCTGACATTGAAAACCCCTCCCCCAACACATCTATAATAAATCGAAACAAATATAGCATAAATTTTTCAAATGTCAATGATTTTTCACTGGTTTTTTGCAAAAACAAAAGAAAATCGAAAGACTTTTTGAAAAATCACCGATTTTCTTTGAAATTCACCGTTTTTCTCAGGAATTCTCAGTTGGATTTTTTTGGAAGCTCCCAAAAGAATTTCAAAAACGGGACCTCTTTTGCCCGCACTTCTTTTCCACGGAGATATTCCAGCGGGCCGGCGGGGGTAGTGAAAGAGAAGCATAGCCGCCAGCTCCACAGCGCCTGATGCGAAAAGGGGAGGCCCCGGTTCTGCGTGGCGGTGCCGTATTTCGTGTCGCCCGCCAGAGGCCAGCCCGCCGCCTGCATCTGGGCACGGATCTGATGGGTGCGCCCCGTCACCAGCTCGCATTCCAAAAGTGAAAGCTCCCCCCGCTTTTCCAGCGTCCGATAGCGGAGGACCGCCGTGAGATTGTCGCTGGTCTTGCGCTGCTGGACAAAGACCTGCTTTTTATCGGTGTCCCGGCAAAGATAATGTTTCAGCGTCCCGGCCGCGGGCTTTGGCGTGCCGTGTACCAGGCAGAGATAGTATTTCGTAATCTCCCGATCTTTGATTTTCTGGTTGAGCACCCGCAGGGCCTCGGCAGTCTTGGCGGCGATCACCAAGCCGCCGGTGTTACGGTCGATCCGGTTGCATAGAGCGGGGACGAAGCTGCGCTCGCTTTCGGGGTCCCATTCGCCCTTTTTATAAAGATACGCCTTGATCCGGTTGATCAGCGTGTCGACGGAGCCCTGCTCGTCCTCGTGCACCACCAACCCCGCGGGCTTGTCGATTACCAGAACGTGTTCGTCTTCATAGGCGATCTCCAGCGCCGTGGGCGCTTTGCGCCAGACTTCGTTTGGGTCGGGCAGGAGGAAGAATTCGTCGTTGATATAAAGCTGCAGCACGTCGCCCTCCTGCAGGCGATAGTCCTTTTCCACCCGTTTCCCGGCCAGCTTGATGCGCTTGAGGCGGATGTATTTCTGCATCAGCGAGGGCGGCAGCGCGGGCAGCGCCTTGGAAAGGTATTTGTCCAGCCGCTGGCCCGCATCGTTGCGGCCGATGATGAGCTCCTTCATTCGATCTCCTCCCGTGGGGACCATCGGGCGCGTTTTTTTCGCGGAAAGCGCAAAAAAACCTTGACTTTTGCCCGATTGCTTCATATAATAAATTTTGCGTTATTGTGAAAAGGGGATTTTCATGCAGATCTGCCTGACCGATCTTGCTTCCGCTCCTTCGGGGCGAATCCAGTTCGATTATACCATAGATCTCTCCAAAGAGGAAGTGGCTTTTTCGTTTCCGTTTCAAAAGCCCGTCCGCATGGTGGGAGAAGTGGCGGATGCCGCCGGCGTCATCACCCTGTGCGCCCAGGTGCAGGCGCGGGTCTTCACCCGCTGCGCCCGGTGCGACCGCCCGGTGGAATACGACAAGGTCACGCAGGTGGAGTTCCTTCTGGTGAAGGAGCTGTCCAACGGAGAAGAGGAGCTTCCCGACGAGATGTATCTTGTGGAGTCCGACACCGTGGAGCTGGATGACATCCTGATCCCCGAGCTGCTTTTGGACATGGAGATGACCGTCCTGTGCAGGGAAGACTGCAAGGGCCTCTGTCCCAAATGCGGGAAAAACCTCAATGACGGCGGCTGCGGCTGCGACCGTCGGGAGATTGACCCGAGGCTGGCTGTCTTGCAGCAGCTTCTGGATAAAACCAAAGCGCATGAATAAGTGTGAAATACATTTTGTTTCCATAGATTAGGAGGTGTCGAAATGGCAGTACCGAGAGCGCGAATTTCCAAGCAGCGTCGCGACAAGCGCCGCAGTTCCCACTGGAAGCTGGCTCTGCCCGGCCTGGTGAAGTGCCCCAAGTGCGGCGAGCCCGTTCTGTCCCACAGAGCCTGTAAGGCTTGCGGCTATTACGCCGGCCGTAAGGTGTTGGAAGTTGCAGAGGAAAAATAAAGCAGCATAAGAAATGGAGAGGGCCGCGGTCTTCTCCATTTTTTACTGAACGCCGTCTTGCGGCAGCGGTAGAACAAAAGGGGGGATATCCGTGTCCGCCGTTATCACCAGGATCGACCCCCGCTCTCCGGCGGACAAAGCCGGCCTGCGGGTGGGAGAAACGCTTCTTTCCATCGGGGGCCACGCCATCCGCGACGTGATGGATTACAAATTTTATTCTTACGATCCCCATATCACCCTTCGGGTGCGGGACGAAGCGGGAACCGAGCGGAGCCTCTCCGTTCGGAAACAGGAGGGGCAGGATCTGGGACTGGAGTTCGAGACCTATCTGATGGACGTCCAGAAGGGTTGCGCCAACAAATGCGTCTTCTGCTTCATCGACCAGCTTCCACGGGGAATGCGCAAGAGCCTTTACTTTAAGGACGACGACGCGCGCCTTTCGTTTTTGCTGGGCAATTACATTACCATGACCAATCTCAGCGACGAGGACGTGGACCGCATCATCCGCATGCGCATCTCGCCGCTGAATATCTCGGTGCACACCACCGACCCAGTTCTGCGCGCCCGGATGCTGGGCAATCCACGGGGCGGCGAGAGCCTGCGTCATCTTTACGCCTTCGCCAGAGCCGGCGTCACCGTTCATGCCCAGATCGTCTGCTGCCCCGGTTGGAACGACGGCCCGGCGCTGGAACGGACGCTGGCCGACCTGTCGGCGTTCTATCCCGCGGTAGAGAGCGTGGCGGTGGTGCCCGTGGGCCTGACCCGCTACCGGGACGCGCTGCCCCATCTGGACCCGGTGGACGAGGCAAGGGCACGGGACATCCTGCGGATTATCGACGCCCGCCGGGAAAAGAATCTGAAGGCATACGGCCGCGCCGTGGTGGCGGCGGCCGACGAGATCTATCTCAAGGCTCGCCTTCCCATCCCCGGGCCCGATTATTACGAGGGCTATCTGCAGCTGGACAACGGCGTGGGCCTGATGGCGCTGTTTGAAGAAGAGCTTCGCGGCGCGCTGACCATGGAGGAGCAGAACACCCCCGCACCTTCGCCCTTTACCGTTGCCTGCGGCATGGCCGCCGCGTCCTTTATGGAGCGGATGTGCGGCCTGATCCGGGAAAAGTGCCCGGCGCTTTCCTTCCGCGTGGTGGGCGTCCGCAACGACTTTTTCGGAGAAACGGTGGACGTTTCGGGCCTTGTCACCGGCGGCGACCTGCAAAAGCAGCTCAAGGGCAAGCTTCTGGGCGAGCGCCTGCTGCTGCCCATCGTCATGCTGCGGGACAAGCAGAACGTCTTTCTGGACGACGTGACCCCCGCAGACCTGGAGAGGGAGCTGGGGGTAAAGGTCATCCCGGTGGAGATCGACGGCGGGACCTTTCTGGACACCGTGCTGGAATATATTTGAATCGAACCGTTTATAAATCAGATGATAAGGAGGGATCGCCATGGAAAAACCGGTGATCGCCATTGTAGGCAGGCCAAACGTGGGAAAATCTCTGCTATTCAACCGCATCACTGAAAAGCGCACCGCCATCGTGGAGGACACGCCCGGCGTCACCCGGGATCGCATCTACGGAGAGGCCGAATGGCGCAGCAAGCCCTTCGTGGTGGTGGATACCGGCGGCATCGAGCCCCGATCCGACGATCAGATTTTGAAATTCATGCGTCAGCAGGCTCTTATCGCCATCGACCACGCCAGCGTAGTCGTGCTGGTCACCGACATCCGCACCGGCGTCACCGCCGCCGACGAAGAAGTGGCCGCCATGCTGAAAAAGGCCCAGAAGCCCATCGTGCTGGCTGTCAACAAGATGGATGCGCCGGGCAATCCGCCTGCGGAGTTTTATGAATTTTACAATCTGGGTCTGGGCGACCCGGTGGGCATTTCGGCGCTCCACGGCACCGGCACCGGCGATTTGCTGGATGCCTGCTTCGCCCTGCTGCCTGACGAAGCGTGGGACGATGTTTCGGGCGACGAGGGCATCAAGGTGGCTGTGATCGGCAAGCCCAATGCCGGAAAGAGCAGTCTGGTGAACTATGTCACCGGCGAAGAACGGGTGATCGTCAGCAACATCCCCGGTACCACCCGGGACAGCATCGACAGCCGCGTCCAGCGGGGTGAGGATGTGTTCACCTTTATCGATACGGCGGGCATCCGCCGCAAGAGCCGGGTGGACGAGGCTATCGAGCGGTTTTCCGTTCTGCGGGCGCAGATGGCCATTGAACGGGCTGACGTGTGCGTTCTGATGATTGACGCCGCGACCGGCATCACCGATCAGGACACCAAGATCGCAGGCCTGGCGCACGAGGCGGGCAAAGCTGCCATTATTGCCGTGAACAAGTGGGATCTGATCGACAAGGAGACCGGAACCCAGAAGGAATATGAAAACAAGATCCGCACCGAGCTGGCCTATATGCCCTATGCGCCCATGATCTTCCTTTCGGCCAAAACCGGCCAGCGGGTGGAAAACATCTTCGACCTCATCAAAAAGGTCTGTGAGGCGGCCAATACCCGCATCACCACCGGTCAGCTCAATGCCGTTCTGGCTGACGCCACCGCCCGGGTTCAGCCGCCCACCGACAAGGGCCGGCGGCTCAAGATCTTTTACATGACCCAGGCCTCGGTCTGCCCGCCTACCTTTGTCTGCTTCTGCAACGACGCGAAGCTCTTCCATTTTTCCTATCTGCGTTATTTGGAAAACCAGATCCGCCAGGTCTATGGCCTGGAGGGGACGCCAGTAAGAATGGTGGTGCGCCAGCGAGGCGAGGATCTGTAACAGAGGCGCGTCATGACTTCTGATAGGATATGGGCCTGGCTGCTGACGGCGGCAGCAGGCTATCTGCTGGGCTCGGTGAGCGGCGCCATCATAGCGTCCTTCACCCGTCACGGCGAGGACATCCGGCAATACGGCAGCGGCAATGCCGGCCTGACCAATTCCCTCCGCACCTACGGCATCCGCAACGCCGCCATGGTGGCGGGGATCGACCTGAGCAAGACGGTGCTGGCCGTGCTTTCGGGCGTCTGGCTGCTGGGAAGGCCCTGGGGCCTGATCGTGGGCGGCGGAACTGCCATTGTCGGCCATGTGGCGCCGGTTTACTACCGGTTTCGCGGCGGCAAGGGCATTCTCTGCGGCGCGGGGATTCTGCTGATGCTGGATTGGAGACTCTTTCTGCTGGCGGCAGCGGTTTTTGCCGTGGCCGTGGCGGTGAGCAAGACGGTGTCGGTGGGCTCGCTACTCGCCTGCGCCGTTGCTCCCGTGCTGTGCGTGCTGTTGCGGGAGGGCCATGCCGAGACCATATTCGTCACGCTGGCGTCGGCACTTTTGATCTGGATGCACCGGGGAAATCTCCGCCGCATCGCCGCGGGAGAGGAGAAGAAGACCGTGGTGGCCAGGCGGAGGCCCCGCCGGAAACCGTAAAAAATCGCCCTGCCGAAGCAGAGCGATTTTCTTTCAACATCAGAACGCGGTCAGATCGCGCGGGTGACCTTGCCGGAACGCAGGCAACGGGTGCACACATTGATGTGCTTGGGAGTGCCGTCAACGATCGCCTTGACGCGGCGGACGTTGGGCTTCCAGGTACGGTTGGTGCGTCTGTGGGAGTGGGAGACCTTGATGCCAAAGGTCACGCCCTTGCCGCAAACATCGCATTTTGCCATTTCTCTGCACCTCCTTCGGCTTAGTCCAAAACGCATTTCCGGTTTCCCGAAAAGCGGCAATAAACATCATAGCACATATAATCCCGCTTTGCAAGAAATATTTTTCCGTTTTCGCAAATTATTAAAAAAACCACAGGTAGTTTTGCCGGTTTTTCTTGCGCCCGACAGACAAGAAGCGTATAATAAACACAATCATCCAAAAGAATCGTGCTTGGGAGGCGATGCTATGGCGATGTATACCGTGGAACTGCATCAGATCATTAGCGAATTCCGGCTGGAAGTGGTCTATGGACCCGAGGATTATCTGGATCAGTTGATCGCTCACCGGGCGGTCTACCGTCCGGCGCTGCCTCTGACCGGATTTTTTGAGTATTTCGACGACAACTGCGTTCAGGTCATCGGCCGCGCCGAGGATTTTTACCTGCAAAGCCTGACCCGCGAGCAGCGCCTCAACAGCCTCGACCGGCTGCTGTCCTGCCATATCCCGCTGCTGGTGCTGGCCAACGGCGTGGAGGCGGCACCGGAATATGTGGAATGCGCTAAGCGGCACAAGACACCGCTGGTCCGCACGCCGGAAAACACCTCCAACTTCGTTTCTGCGCTTTCAGCCTCCCTCAACGTCCATCTGGGCGAGCGGTGCACCATTCACGGCGTGCTGGTGGAGGTCTACGGCGAGGGAATTTTACTGAAGGGCGACAGCGGCATCGGCAAGAGCGAGGCCGCCGTGGAGCTTTTGAAGCGCGGACACCGTCTGGTGGCCGACGACGCGGTGGACATCAAGCGGGTGTCCAACAAAACGCTGGTGGGCTCTTCCCCCGAGCTTATTCGCTATTTTATGGAGTTGCGGGGCATCGGCGTCATCGACGTGCGCCGGATCTTCGGCATGGGCGCCGTCAAGCCCACCGAGAAGATCGACCTGATCATCAATCTTCGCCGGTGGGAAGAGGGCAGGCACTACGACCGCATGGGCGAGGAGCAGCAATACGAGGAGATTTTGGGCCTGGCGGTCCCTTCGCTGGAGGTGCCCATCCGTCCCGGGCGCAATCTGGCCGTAATCATCGAGGTGGCGGCCATGAACAACCGCAATAAAAAGATGGGCTACAACGCGGCGCAGGAGCTTTCCGACAAGATCTATGCCAATATGATCGCCCGGGCGAACGATCCCGATTAAACACTTGACAAACGGGGTTTGCGGGACTATACTATTGTCGAAAATTGAACAGCAGGGGCGCTGGCGCAGGCCGGCTGAGAAGTACCCTTTGACCTGATCCGGATAATGCCGGCGTAGGAAGCGAGAAACAGAGCTTTGCCGCGCGGTATTTTGCCGCGCGGTTTTCTTTTCCCGTCAGGGGCTGTTCGCAAAAACAGGAGGAAAAAACCATGAAACAACACGAAAAACTGCTCACCGTCATCGAGGGCGCGCTGTGCATCGCGCTGGCCTATGCCCTCAGCTTTTTCAAGTTCAAGATCTGGCCCGACGGCGGCTCCATCGACATTGTGATGGTGCCCCTTCTGATTTACGCCTGGCGCCGGGGCGCAGGCTGGGGCGTGATTGCCGGACTGATCTTTGGCACGATCAAGTGCTTCTTTGCCGGCGGCTTTGCCTGGGGCTGGCAGTCGATCCTGCTGGACTATGTGGCGGCCTATGGTGCCGTGGGACTGGGCGGCCTGCTGCGCAACGCAAAGCACGGCCTGCCGCTGGGCGCCGTGCTGGGAAGCGTTTGCCGCTTTTTCATCCACTTTGTCAGCGGCGTCACCATCTACAAGATTCTGGAGCCCACCGAGTTTGCGGGGAAGACCTTCTCCAGCCCGGCGCTGTATTCCACGGTTTACAACGGAAGCTATATGCTGGCCAATTTGATCCTTGCCGTGATCCTGTGCGTCCTGCTGGAAAAGCCCATGCAAAAGCTGCTGAAGAAATAACCGTTCTCCAAGACCGTTTTCGGCTCGGCGCTTGCCGGGCCGTTGTTTTTCCGGAAACCTTTGCCGCAGCGGGCATAAAAGCGCACGCTTTTCGGTAAACTGTCAGCAGAGCAAACGCGAAAGGAGAGGACGCAGGGATGCTGGAACGGCTTTCGGATCTGGGCTGCCGCGAGGTGATCGACCTGGACAGCGGCGCACGCATCGGCGCCGTGCGCGACGCGGTGATCGACCTACAAACCGGCCGGGTGACAGCGATTATCGTGCCCGGGCGGCTGCGCAGCCTGGGCCTTTTGGGCAGGGATGAGGAAATCTGCGTCCCGTGGGAGGCGGTGCGGCAGGTGGGGGAAGACCTGATCTTTGTCCGCCTGCGGAGGCGAAAGGGCGGGGAAGGGCCCGTTTTGGAAGAAAATCTGCCGTAAGACGGTAAAAAATCCGGTTTTTCGCAAAAAGAGCTTGCATTGGCGCAGAGGTTGTGATACGATAATTAAGCTGTCGAAGAATGCTACTTCGATGGACTACACACATTGCGTAAGGCCGAGGAAAGTGCCCGTCAGGGTCCCAGAGCCGATGAGCGTGGTGGAGGAAATAACTTAAAGGAGGACACAACAATGTCTGTCATTAGCATGAAACAGCTGCTGGAGGCCGGCGTCCATTTTGGACACCAGACCCGCCGCTGGAACCCCAAGATGGCCGAGTATATCTTTATGGAGAGAAACGGCATCTATATCATCGATCTGCAGAAGACGGTGAAAAAGCTGGAAGAAGCTTATTTCTTCGTTCGTGACCTGGCTGCCGAGGGCGGCACCATCCTGTTCGTCGGCACCAAGAAGCAGGCACAGGACGCCGTGAAGGAAGAGGCTGAGAAGGTCGGCATGTACTATGTCAACGCCCGTTGGCTGGGTGGTATGCTCACCAACTTCAAGACCATGCGTCAGCGGGTCGAGCGCCTCAATCAGCTCAACCGCATGAGCGAGGACGGCACCTTTGACCTGCTCCCCAAGAAAGAGGTCATCAAGCTCCGTCTGGAGATTGAGAAGTTGGAGAAATATCTGGGCGGCGTCAAGGAAATGCGCAAGCTGCCCGGCGCGCTGTTCGTGGTGGACCTTCGCAAGGAGAAGAACGCCATCGCCGAGGCCCGCAAGCTGGGCATCCCCATCGTCGCCATCGTCGATACCAACTGCGACCCCGATGAGGCCGATTACGTCATTCCCGGCAACGACGACGCCATCCGCGCCATCAAGCTGATTGCAGCCACCATGGGCGCCGCTGTTACCGAGGGCCGCCAGGGCGAGCAGCTCAACGTCTCCGATGAGACCGCTCCCGCCGCCGAGGAGCAGGCTCCCGTGGACACCACCCCCCGTGCGCCCAGAAAGCGCGCCTCCAAGACCGCGGAGGAGATTGCCGCCGAATAATCGTCGGCAAACTTGACCCTGAAACCCCAAACAGGACGGGGCGGTGCCTCGCACCGCCCCGCTTATTTTGAAAATAATTCTGATTCTTTAGGAGGATAAATCTTATGGCATTTACTGCTTCTGACGTGATGAAACTGCGTGAGATGACCGGCTGCGGCGTAATGGACTGCAAGAAGGCCCTCACCGAGACCGACGGCAACGTGGACAAGGCTATCGAGCTGCTGCGGGAAAAGGGTCTGGCCTCTCAGGCCAAGAAGGCCGGCCGCGTGGCCGCCGAGGGCATGGCGTATGCCGCCGTTTACGACGGCGTGGGCGTCGTAGTGGAAGTCAACTGCGAAACCGACTTTGTCGCCAACGGCGAGCTGTTCCAGAATTTCGTCAAGGGCGTGGCGCAGGTCATCGCCAAGGAGAACCCCGCCGATCTGGAGGCGCTGGCCGCCTGCACCTGGATCGACGGCAAGGGCACCGTCGCCTTCGCCAAGGATGAGATCTTCCTCTCCCTGCGCGAGAATATGCAGATTCGCCGCTTTGCCCGCATCGATACCGGCGTTTGCGTCCCTTATGTCCACATGAAGGGCAAGATCGGTGTTCTGGTCAACCTTGAGGTAGAGGGCAACATCGACGCCACCGAGATCGGCAAGGACGTTGCCATGCAGATTGCCGCGCTCAATCCCCGTTTCTGGGACAAGTCCATGGTCACCGAGGAAGTTCTGGCCGAGGAGAAGAAGATCGTTCTGGCCCAGATGGACAACGATCCCAAAATGGCGAACAAGCCCCAGCAGGTCAAGGAGAACATCGCTGCCGGCAAGATGAACAAGTTCTATGCCGAAAACTGCCTGCTCCAGCAGGATTTCGTCCGAGGCGACGTTTTCACCGGTACGGTGGAGGCCTACATTGCCGATGCCGCCAAAAAGCTGGGCGGCAAGGTCACCTTTAAGAATGCCGTCCGTTTCGAGCGCGGCGAGGGCATCGAGAAGAAGCAGGAGAACTTCGCGGAAGAAATCGCCAAGATGGCCGGCGGCCAGATCTGATTTTTCACAAGCCAAATACCAAATCCCCACCGATCCCGGTGGGGATTTTTTGAAAGCAACAGACAGTTGCTTGTACTTCCGGCGATCCGGTATTACAATACAGACAGAATCGTTTTTGGGAGGAATACGGATGAACACAAAGGACGTGCTTTACGAGCTGAGAACGAAAAACGGGCTGTCCCAGGACGAGCTTGCGGAAAAGGTCTTTGTCACCCGGCAGGCAGTATCCCGGTGGGAAACCGGCGAAACCGTGCCGAACACCGAAACGCTCAAGCTGCTTTCCAGGCTGTTCCGTGTTTCCATCAACACTCTTTTGGGTTCGCCCCACGCGCTGTATTGCCAGTGCTGCGGAATGCCGCTGGAGGATGGGATCCTCAGCCGGGAAAAGGACGGAACGATCAACGAGAAGTATTGCCAATGGTGCTATGCGGACGGAACCTATACCTACAGCAATATGGACGAGCTGATCGAAGTCTGTGTGGGGAACATGGTGAACGAAAGCTTTTCTGAGGAGCAGGTACGGGCATATCTCAAACAGCGGCTGCCCCAGCTGGATTATTGGAAGCACTATCGGGAGCTGAGCGACAACGGACAGTATGAAGCCTTCAAAAAGCAGCTTGCAGAGGAGATCAACAATCTGCGCGTCCCCGGAATGCCAAAGGTGGACCGGTTGATCCCCCTCGTGGGACAGCACGTGAATCTCGCCTATCCTCTGCCCAACGGGGCGAGCGTCCGATTCCTCGATGACCAGACCACCTATCTGGGCTGTCAACTGGAGTCGGAGTTTGGCGGAGAACGGCACTTCGGCGTTTTGGCAGGCATGGGGTTCCTCTTGGTCTGCACCTACGAAGAGGACGGGAAGAATCCCGAACTGGTGGTGTATAAGAAACGGTAAATCGCAGCGATTCAGGCAGTCTCGTTTCCGGGACTGCCGTTTTCTTTTCCATTGACGAAACCTGCCTTTTGTATTATGATTATAGCTCAGAAAGGAAAGGGGGCGACGGGCGTGGACGAGCTGCTGCGTGTGCTGCCTCAGCTGCTTTTGCCGTGGTTTGCGGGCAACGCCCGCGCGCTGCCTTGGCGGGAAAATCGGGACCCCTATCGGGTGTGGGTCTCGGAGATCATGCTCCAGCAGACTCGCGTGGAGGCGGTGAAGGGCTATTACAGCCGGTTTTTGGCGGCGCTGCCCGACGTGTTAGCTCTGGCGGATGCGCCGGAGGAAAAGCTGATGAAGCTGTGGGAGGGGCTGGGCTATTACAGCCGCGCCCGCAATCTGCAAAAGGCCGCTAGAGCCGTGGTCGCCGCGGGGGGCTTTCCCCGCACCTATGAGGGATGGCTGGCGCTGCCCGGGGTAGGGGAATACACAGCCGGGGCGGTGTGCTCTATCTGCTATGACCTGCCCTGCGCCGCGGTGGACGGAAACGTGCTGCGGGTGTACGCCCGCTTTTCGGCCGACCCGACCCCTATCGGCGCGCCCGGCCTCAAGCGGCGGGTGCGTGAAGAGCTGGAGGCGGTATACCCTCCGGGACGGTGCGGCGAATTTACCCAGGCGCTGATGGAACTGGGCGCCACGGTCTGCGTGCCCAACGGCGCGCCGGCGTGCGCGGCCTGCCCTCTGGGGGACGTATGTCTTGCGCATCTGCGAAAGAGCGAGCGTGAGTTTCCCCGCCGGGGCGAGAAGCGGCCTCGCCGCAGGGAGCGGCGGACGGTGCTTCTGCTGCGCTGCGGCGACGCGGTGGCGCTGGAAAAACGCCCGGAGAAGGGCCTTCTGGCCGGGCTGTGGCAGCTGCCGAACGTATCCGGCATGCTGACGCCCCAGGAGGCTGTGGATCTGGCCGGGTCCCGCGGTCTGCAGCCGATCGAGCTGGCGGCTGAGGTCCACAAAACGCATATTTTCACCCATATCGAATGGGATATGACGGGTTATGAGATCCGCTGCGCCCGGGAGGGCGGCGGCTTTTTCTGGGCTTCGGAGGCAGACAGGAGAGAGGCGTACGCGCTGCCTGCCGCGTTCCGCCAGTTTTTGCCTGAAGAGGGAAGAGAGGAGACCAAAGTATGAAGGAGTATCTGCGCCTGTTCGCCGTCTTTGCCCGTGTCGGCGTTCTGACCTTCGGCGGCGGCTACGCCATGCTGCCTATGCTGCAGAAGGAAGTGGTGGAAAAATACGGCTGGGCCACCGAGGAGGAACTGATGGACTATTACGCCATCGGCCAATGCACCCCCGGCGTCATCGCCGTCAACACCGCCACCTTTGTGGGACGGAAGCAGAAGGGGACGCCGGGCGCGATTGCCGCCACGCTGGGTGTGGTTTTCCCCTCAGTGGCGATCATCACCTCCATCGCCGCCTTTCTGGCTAATTTTGCCGACCTGCCGCTGGTGAAAAATGCCTTTGCCGGAATTCGGGTGTGCGTTTGCGTGCTGATCTTTAACGCGGTGTGCAGGCTGTGGAAAAAGTCCGTGACAGACAGGCCCGCGCTGGTCATCTGTCTGGCGGTGATGGCGGGCTCGCTGTTTCTTAAAATTTCACCGGTGGTGTTTGTGCTGCTGGCAGGTGCAGCGGGCGTGGCCGTGAAAACGTGGGAGGCGAAGCGGTCATGATTTTTCTGAGGCTGTTTTTCGAGTTTTTCAAGGTGGGGCTGTTCGCCGTTGGCGGCGGCATGGCCACCTTCCCCTTTCTCAATGAGCTGGGCCCCCGCACAGGCTGGTTTACCCAGAGCCAGCTTGCCGACATGGTGGCGGTCTCGGAATCCACACCAGGGCCCATCGGCGTTAACATGGCCAGCTACGTGGGCTTTACTACGGCGGGCGTCCCCGGCGCTGCGGTGGCCACGCTGGGGCTCATCACGCCATCGGTCATCATCATCCTGCTGGTGGCGCGGGTGCTTGCCGCCTTCCGCGGCAGCGAGCTGGTCAAAAACATTTTTTACGGTCTGCGCCCCGCTTCCGCGGGACTGATCGCCGCCGCGGGCATCTCGGTGGCGGTGCTGTCGCTGCTGGACAAGGAGGCTTACGCCGCAAGCGGGCAGATCCCCGACCTGTTCCGGTGGAAGGGGTTTTTGCTGGCGGCGGCGCTGCTGTATCTTACCCGGTGGTGCAAGCCAACCAAAGACCTGCACCCCGTGGCGTTCATCGTCTTCGCCGCTGCTGCGGGCATTTTGTTCCGCTTTGCGGGTGCATGATTGTTTGATAAGGAAATTCCCGGTCACGGTTTTGTGACCGGGGATTTTTTCATATCAGCTTTTTACTGTCAAAGGTGCAGCACTGGGTGTCGCGGGTGCTGTGGGCGGCGGGGCCGCCGCCAATGTCCACGCTGGGGGCGCGGCACCGACATTCTTCATTGAAGACGCAGTGCATGGCCTCGCAGACGATATCGGTCTCCGGCTCGGCGCCGAAGGCCTGAGCGGCCGCGTTTTCATAGCTTTCAGGCCGCAGGGCAAAGCTGCGGCACGAGGTGTCGCCTCGGCCGGCAGCCGCGGCGCCGTCTACGCGGATCTCTTCACGCACACACAGGTCATTTTGATTGTTCGCGCAGCGCCGGACGCTGCATTGCAGATAGCTCATAAGATCCTTCCTTTCAGGCCGCGATGCGCGGCTTTTTTCTATTTTGTGAAGTGTGCTGTGAATTATGCCGTGTCAATGAAATGACTTAATCAAAAAAAGCCGAAAAAAACACATTTTTTCTGCCGTAAAACGGGAATTTGGGCTTGCATTTTTTCACTTCCGCCGCTATAATAAAAGAACAACGTGGTGAATTGTGGGGGTTTTGACCATAATTATTCCATTTTGTGGTGACTATGCGGAAAGGAGGGGAGACGGATGCGCGGAGAGTATCAGCACAATATCGATGCCAAAGGGCGTCTGATCTTCCCCATCAAGCTGCGGGAGGAGCTGGGCGAGAATTTCGTCATCTTCCGCGGACTGGACAACTGCATTTACGTCTATTCCCAGGAGCAGTGGGCGAGCTTCGAGGAAAAGCTCTCTTCGCTGCCCGCCTCAAAGGGTCGCCAGCTTCGCCGCTTTTTCTCGGCCAACTTCGTCTGCGAGCCAGACGGACAGGGCCGCATCCTGATCCCTCAGGTACTGCGAGAGCATGCCGGCCTGCAGAAGGACGTTACCGTCATCGGCGTGATGGACCATGTGGAGATCTGGGACAGCGCCGCGTGGAAGAAGTATAACGACGAGACCAACGATGATGAGATCGCCGCCATGATGGAGACGATGGACGTTTGATGATATGGAGTTTTCCCATGTATCGGTTTTGCCGGAGGAGTGCCTGGAGGCGCTGAACGTCCGGCCCGGCGGCGTCTATGTAGACGCCACCACCGGCGGCGGGGGGCATTCGCTCCGCATCGCCCGGCGGCTTAGCACCGGACGGCTGATCTGCTTTGACCGGGACGAAGAGGCGCTGGCCGCCGCAAAAACGCGCCTTGCGGAGCATCTCGATAGGGTCACTTTCGTCAAGAGTAATTTTTCTGAGCTGAAGGCGCGGCTGGCCGGGCTGGAGATCCCGGCGGTGGACGGAATCTTGTTCGATCTGGGTGTTTCGTCCTATCAGCTTGACAATCCCGAGCGGGGATTTTCGTATATGCAGGACGCGCCGC
Source organism: Clostridia bacterium (assembly GCA_017455565.1). Classification (GTDB taxonomy): domain Bacteria; phylum Bacillota; class Clostridia; order Oscillospirales; family Butyricicoccaceae; genus UBA4644. The sequence goes on along the minus strand of JAFSZV010000065.1, from coordinate 25,286 downwards.
TGGACATGCGGATGGACCGCTCTCAGCCTTACAGCGCGTGGAACGTGGTCAATCAGGAGCCCCTTGAGGAGCTTCGGCGGATCATCAGCCTTTACGGGGAAGAACGCTTTGCCGGAAAGATTGCCGCCGCCATCGTGCGGGAGCGGGAAAAAGTCCCCGTGGAAACGACGCTTCAGCTTGTGGAAATCATCAAATCGGCCATGCCCGGCGCTGCCAAACGGGAAAAGCAGCACCCCGCAAAACGCACCTTTCAGGCCATCCGGATCCAGGTGAACGGCGAGCTTTCCGCAGTGGAGACCGCTGTGGCCGACGCCATCGACTGTCTGGCCCCCGGCGGGCGATGCGCCGTCATCAGCTTTCATTCGCTGGAAGACCGGGTCTGTAAGCATATTTTCCTCGACGCGGCGCGTGGTTGCACCTGCCCGCCGGAGTTTCCGGTGTGCGTTTGCGGCAAAAAGCCCCGAATCCGCATCATTACCAAAAGCCCCGTCGTCGCGTCACAAGAAGAGCAGGAGGCAAATCCTCGCGCGCGAAGCGCCAAACTGCGCGTGGCCGAGAAACTGTAAGAGGAGGAACGAGACATGAGCCGTTACAACGACAGCAGCGCCGTCCGGATCGAGCGATTCCCGGTAGAGCGAGTCCAGTATGAGGAGCGGCCGGGAATCGAAGTTCTGCCTAGGAAAAAGGCGTCGTCCCGCGTGGAACCCGCGGCCGTTCCGTATGGAAAGTACGCTGTGATTCTTGCCTGTGTGTTTGCCGTGTTGCTGGGCATCGTGGCCAGCTATATGCAGCTTTCCACCCTCAACACGCAAAACGCCCGCCTCCGCAAGGAGATCACCGCCCTCGAGAGTGAGGAGAACGCCCTCAACGCCAAAAAAGAGCAGATGTATAATCTGGCCTATGTGGAGGAGTATGCCCAGAACCGGCTGGGGATGGTCAAGGCGGAGAAGAGTCAGATCACTTATGTCCAGTTGGACAGCGGCGACCGCATGCTGGTGGCCGGGATGGCCACGGCAGAGGAGCGGGCCGAAAAGAGCGCAAGCCTGATCAGCCGCCTTTCCCACAGCTTCAGCGTGGTGCTGGAATATTTCAGGTAAAGCGCGGAATATAGTTGGATGAGCATCATCAAGGGGGAGTAAGGCGTTGTTCTGCGCCTTGCTCCATTTTTCCTAAATAAGCGTCTCCCCGCAAAGCCCGTTTTTTCGACGCAAAGGAGCGATTATGGCCAAAATCGAACGAAAAGCCGACCGTCATGTCCGCCGCCGTATCCTGTTTCTGGCGCTAATATTCTGCCTGCTGTGCTCCGGCGCGGTGGTGGCAAGGCTGGGGTATCTGCAGATCGCCAACCGGGATTTTTATCTGCAGAAGGCCCTGACCAACCAGACGAAGGATGTGACCATCTATCCCACTCGCGGCACGATCTACGACACCAACGGCAAGCCGCTGGCCATCTCGGCCAGCACAGAGATGTTGATCCTAAACCCCCGTCAGCTTGCGCCCCAGAGCTTTGCTTCCATGAGCAAGGAGGAACAGGCGGAATACCGCATCCGCAACGGCATCGCCTCCGACGTCAAGGCCGCGGATATTAAGCTTTCGGACGACGATAAGGCCGCCGTTCGCGAGACCCGGCTGCAGGCCGTCTGCGACAAGCTGCTGGAGGTGCTGGAGCTGGAGTCCGAGACCGTGACGGCCAAGGCCGCGCGGGACAGCGCCTATCAGGTGCTGCGCCGGGGCGTGGAAAAGGATCAGGCCGACGCGCTTCGCGCCTTTATCAAGGACAACAAGCTCACCGGAGCTATGTATTTCCTGGCGGATTCCACCCGCTATTATCCTTACGGCAGTTTCCTTTCCCACGTTTTGGGCTGTGTCGGCACCGACGAGCAGGGCCTGACGGGTCTGGAAAAGGAATACGACGACGTTCTCACCGGCGTCCCGGGGCGCTCGGTCGCGCTGGCGGATGCCCACGGCGACGCCCTTACCGAGGATTATGAGCTGTATTACCCCGCGGAAGAGGGGCAGAGCCTGGTGCTTACGGTGGACGAGGTGCTGCAGCACTATCTGGAAAAACATCTGGCAATCGCGTATAATGATAATCAGGTACAGGGCTCGGCCATCGGCATCGTGATGGACGTGCACGACGGCGGCATTCTGGCCATGGCCTCGTATCCCGAGTTCGACCCCAACGATCCCTTTAAGCTGGTGGACGAAAAGCAACTTGAGGCCATCAACGCCATTGCCGACGACGAGGCCCGCACAGCCGCCCGCAGCGAGGCGGTCTATACCCAGTGGAGCAACAGGCCGGTGTCCTTCATGTATTATCCCGGCTCCACCTTCAAGATCATCACTGCCGCTTCGGCGCTGGAAGAGGGCGTGGTCACCGAGCACAGCAGCTTTTACTGTCCGGGCTTCAAGCAGATCGACGGCTATCCCCGCCCCATTAGCTGTTGGAAAAAGGCGGGCCACGGGAACGAGGACCTGCGGCAGGCGCTGATGAACTCCTGCAACCCTGCGCTGATGACCGTCGGCCTGGCGCTGGGGCGTGACCGGTTCACGCAATATGTGCAGGCCTTCGGCCTGCGGGAAAAATCCGGTATCGACCTGCCCGGCGAGGCGGTGGGCCTCTATAACATGAGCAGCAACGTGGATCTGGCGGTTTATTCTTTCGGCCAGAACTTTACCCTGACGCCGCTGCAGCTGGTAACGGCGGTGTCCGCCGTGGCAAACGGCGGGATGCTGCTCCAACCCCATATCGTGAAAGAGATCCTTAACGCAGACGGCACAGTGGCAAAAAGCTTTGGCCGCACCGAGGTGCGGCAGGTCATCTCGCAGCAGACCTCGGAACTGATGTGCGACATGCTGGAGGATGTGGTGAAAACCGGCACCGGCAAAAACGCCTATGTGGCGGGCTACCGGGTGGCGGGCAAAACGGGCACCACCGAAAAGATCGCCGATATGAACAAGGAGGGAAAGGACCTTTACGTCACTTCCTTCGTGGCGTTCGCCCCCGCCGACGACCCGAAGATCGCCGTGCTGGTGCTGTTGGACGAACCCACAGTCCAGCCCATTTCCGGCGGCCTCAACACCGCTCCCGTGGTGCGGCGCTTTCTGGAAGAGGCGCTGCCCTATCTGGAGATCGACCCCATTTATACCGTGGAGGAACAGAACTCCCGCAGCGTCACCATGCCCGACGTGACGGGCATGACCCTCAGCGACGCCGAGGCCGCGCTGAAAAAGCTGGGCATGACCTGCTCCAGCGTGGGCTCTGAGACTTCCGTCACCGACCAGATCCCCGCGGCGGGCGCGGTGGTGGCCAGCAATACCAAAGCGGTTTTGTATCTGGGCGGGACCAGGCCCGATAAGCTGGTCACCGTTCCCGATCTTCACAATATGACGCTGTCCGGCGCCAGAAGCACGCTTCAGAACATGGGACTTTATATCCGTGTGTCCGGCGGCGTGTCCGAGGGAGGGCAGACCGTCACCAAACAGGACGTTTCCGCGCAGGAGCGGGTGCCTTACGGCACCGTCATCACCGTGGAGACCACCGACATGGCGCAGCGCGCCCAATGATCGGTCAGAAAGGAGAACGACCATGCTTTTGACAGAGCTTTTTCATACCGTGCCCGCCGTTTGCGTATCCCCGGAAAAGGAAGCCGAGATCACCGCGGTCTGCTGCGATTCCCGCAAGGCGGAAAAGGGCTGTTTGTTCATTGCCGTCCGCGGCTATCAGAGCGATGGACACCGTTTCATCGCCTCCGCCATAGAGCGGGGCGCCGCTGCCGTTTTAGCGGAGGAAGCGCCGGAAAACATCCCTGCGGGTGTGGCGGTTTATCTCACGAAGAACACCCGTTCGGCCGTGGCCGACGTGGCGGCCGCCTTTTACTGCCACCCCGAGCGGCAGCTCAGACTGGTGGGCGTGACGGGCACCAACGGCAAGACCACCGCGACCCATTTGATCTGCCACATTCTGGAACAGGCGGGCCATCCCTGCGGGCTCATCGGCACCAACGGCGTGCGGATCCGTGAGGAGCTGCGCCCCGCCGACCGCACTACCCCCGACGGGCTGGAGCTTTACGCCCTTTTGCGGGAGATGGCGGACGCGGGATGCGAATATGCCGTGATGGAAGTATCCTCTCACAGTCTGGTGCTTGACCGGGTGCGGGGCCTGCATTACGCCGCGGCGGCCTTCACCAACCTGACCCAGGATCATCTGGATTTCCATGGGGACATGGAGCATTATTTTGCGGCAAAAGCCCTTTTGTTCGACCGCTGCGACACCGCCGTGGTCAATCTGGACGACGCCTACGGCGCACGGCTGGCCCAGCAGGTCAAATGCCCGGTGTTCACCTTCTCCGCCAAGCACGACGAAGCCCGGCTGGTGGCGAAAAACGTCAGGCTGCAGCCCGACAACGTGCAGGCCGTTCTGGTGCGGGACAACGACATTGCCCGTATGCGCCTCAACATTCCGGGAATGTTCTCGGTATATAACGGACTGACCGCTATCGCCTGCTGTCTGGCGCTTGGGCTGGATCTGGAAACCGCGGTGGACGCCCTCCGCACGGCCCATGGCGTCAAGGGGCGGGCCGAGATCGTGCCCACGGGCCAGCACTTTACCGTGATGATCGACTATTCCCACACCCCCGACAGCATGGAAAACATCCTCCGCACCGTGCGGGACTATGCCAGGGGCCGGGTGATCGGCGTCTTTGGCGCCGGCGGCGACCGGGATAAGACCAAGCGCCCCCTGATGGGGCGGGTGGGCAGTGAGGGCTGCGACCTGTGCGTGGTTACCTCCGACAATCCCCGCTCGGAGGATCCCGACGCCATCATTCAGGACATTCTGGCAGGCATGCCCGCCAAACACCGCTACAAGGTCATTCCCGACCGCCGCGAGGCCATCGCGTGGGCGGTGAAAAACGCTCAGCCAGATGATATCATCGTTTTGATGGGCAAGGGGCAGGAAACATATCAGGAGATCTGCGGCGTTAAGCATCATCTTGACGAGCGGGAAGAGGTGGCCAAGGCGCTGGAGGCGCTGAAGGACCGCTGAAAGGAAGTTAGGAGAAAAAGGGTATGAGGGAGTATCTGTATCCCGTTTTGATGGCGGGACTGTCGTTTCTGGTGGCGGTGCTGCTGGCGCCCATCGTGATCCGTAAGCTGCGGGAACTGCATTTCGGACAGAAGATCCTGGAGGACGGCCCCACCTGGCACAAGGGCAAGCAAAACACCCCCACCATGGGCGGCGTGATTTTTATCATTGCCATGACGCTGACGGTGCTCACCGGCCTGCCCGGGATGATCGCAAACGGCGATTACCGCCCGCTGGTGATGCTGGGACTCAGTCTGGTGTTTGCCGCCGTGGGCTTTGTGGACGACTGGACCAAGATCCGAAAAAAGCGCAATCAGGGCTTGACCCCGCAGCAAAAGATGCTGCTGCAGATCGCCGCCGCGGTGCTGTTCCTGGTGGTGATGCGGGTGATGGGCTATCTTACGCCGGATCTGTATCTTCCTTTTGCCGGAAAAACGCTGCGCCTGCCCTGGACGGCTTATCTGATCTTCAGCGTCATCGTGATCATCGGCGCCGACAACGCCGTCAACCTCACCGACGGCATCGACGGCCTCTGCTCCTCGGTAACGCTGATCGTGGCGGTCTTTTTCTCCTTTGTGTTTTTGCGGGACGACATCAGCGCTTCGGCCTTTTCGCTGGCGCTGGCGGGCAGCCTGCTGGGTTTTTTCCTGTTCAACCGTCACCCCGCGAAGGTCTTTATGGGCGACACCGGTTCGCTGTTTCTGGGCGGCGCCGTCTGCGCGATGGCCTTTGCCTACAATATGCCGTTGATCCTCATCCCCGTGGGCATGGTTTATATCATCGAGGCCCTGTCCGACATCGTTCAGGTGGGCTATTACAAGCTCAGCCACGGCAAGCGGGTCTTTAAAATGGCCCCCATCCACCACCATCTGGAGCTGTGCGGCTGGAGCGAATGGAAGATCGTCGTCATGGCCTGTCTGCTGACGTTGGCGCTGTGCGCCGTGTCGCTGCTGGCGTAAGTCTGTTTTTACCGCTGCCGAAAGGAGATGTTTCCCATCGCCGCTTCCGCAAAAAAGAAAACCCGTCCGGCCGATCCGAAGCAACAGGGGGCACGCCTGCGCGCCATTGCCGGAGAAGAGCAGGAGCGCGTGGAGCGCGAGGGACATCTGGATCAACCGCTTTTGCTGCTGACCCTGCTGCTGCTTGCCATCGGGCTGATCTGCCTGTTTTCGGCGAGCTATGCCACCGCCTATGACACGCAGGACGGCAACGCCGCCTATTTCATTGTCCGGCAGGGCGTTTTTGCCGCGGGCGGCGTGGTGGTCATGCTGCTGCTGTCACGGTTCAATTACCACAAGCTGCATTATCTGGCCATTCCCTCGCTGCTGTTTGCCATGGCGGTGATGGCCACGGTCAAGATCCCCGGCCTGAAAAGCATGTGGGTTACCATTAACGACGCCACTCGCTGGATCCGTCTTCCCGGCGTGGGAACCTTCCAGCCCTCGGAGCTGGCGAAGGTGGCCATCATTCTAAGCTTTTCCAGCTTTGCCGCCATCTTTGGCAAGAAAAAGATGCACACCCTTCGCTGGGGAATTCTTCCTTTTCTCGGGATCATCGGCGTGTTCGCTGTTTTGATGTATTGGGAAAAGCACCTTTCCGGCACGCTGATCATCGCCGTCATCGGAATGCTCATTATCTATATCGGCGGCGCCAACCTGTTCTGGTTTATTTTAGGCGGCAGCGGGATCGCCGCCGCGGGCATCTGGTATATCAAGAGCCATCCCTATGCCCTCACCCGCATCAAAGTCTGGCTCGATCCCTTCTCCGATCCCCGGGGAAATGGCTGGCAGGGCGTTCAGAGCCAGCTTGCCATCGGCAGCGGCGGCTTCTGGGGCCTTGGCCTAGGGCAGAGTCGGCAGAAGCATCTCTGGCTCCCGGAGCCGGCCAACGACTTTATCTTTTCCGTGGTCTGCGAGGAACTGGGCTTTTTGGGCGCGGTTCTGATTATTCTGGTGTTCGCCCTGCTGATTTGGCGGGGATATTACATCGCCCTGCGCTCGGACGATAAATTCGGAACCCTGCTGGCGGCGGGCATCACCACGCAGATCGCCGTGCAGACCATCCTCAATCTGGGTGTGGTGACCGGGCTTTTGCCCATCACCGGCGCGTCGCTGCCCTTTTTCAGCTACGGCGGCACGGCGCTTTTGATTCAGCTTGCCGAGATGGGAATTTTGCTGAGCATTTCCCGGCAGATGCCGGTGACGAAAGAAGGATAAGCCATGAAGATCGTATTTGCCGGAGGTGGCTCCGCCGGCCACGTCAACCCCGCGCTGGCAGTGGCGAATTACGTCCGTTCCCGGGAAGAGAGCACCGTCTGGCTCGCGGGCGGGACGGGCAACATCGAAGAGCGCCTTGCCAAAAAAGCGGGCTATCCCATCTTCACCTTCCCGCTGAAGGGGCTTTCCCGCGGGAAGAATCTGGCCGCCCTGCGGCAGAACATCACCGCCCTTGCCGATATGCGCGCCGCCGTTCGCGGCTGCAAAAAGATTTTGGCGGACATCCGGCCCGACGTGGTCATGGGGACGGGGGGGTATGCCAGCTTTCCCATGGTGCGGGCCGCCGCGCAGATGGGGATCAAAACGGCGATTCTGGAAGTCAACGCCACTCCCGGCGTGGCCACCAGGCAGCTTGCAAAGCGGGCGGACTGCACCATGATCTCCTTTGCCGAGACCGAGGCCCTCATCCCCGGGGCAAGGCGCACCGTCCTCACAGGCTCACCCGTGCGGGAAGAGATCGCCCGCTGCCGGGAAAAGAGCTTCGAGCCGCTGTTTGACAACGGGCTTCCCACGCTGGTGTGCTTTTGGGGCAGCATCGGCGCACTGTATATGAATCAGAAAATGGTGGAGGTGGCCAAACTGGTCACCGAGCGGCGGCAGTTCAACCTGCTGCAGGTCAGCGGCTCTTCCCATTACGGCTGGATGAAGGAGGCACTGACAAAAGAAGGCGTCGTCACCGACCGGGGCAATTTTCGTCTTACCGACTATCTTTACGACATGGACCGGGTGATGGCCACGGCCGATCTGATCCTGTGCCGTGCCGGCGGGACGCTGGCGGAGTTGTGCGCCGCCGGAACGCCTGCCATTGTGGTGCCCTCGCCCTTTGTGGCCGAAAATCATCAGGAGAAAAACGCCCGCATTCTGGAACAGGCCGGCGCCGTAAAGGTCCTCACCGAACAGGAGGCCGAGCCCGAGCGGATCTATGACACCGCGTGGAGTCTGCTGCAGGCTCCCGGCACGCTGAAGGCCATGGGCGAAAACGCCCGTAAAAAAGCCCAGCCCGACGTGCTGGAGCACATTTATCAGACGCTGAAATCTCTGTAAGGCACAATAAGCGGCCGGCCTTCCTGCACCGGAAGCGCGCAGACAGCATAGAATGGCGCATCATACCGGAAAAGGAGCCGACTATGTCTTACTATCAGATTCGGGGCGGGAGTCCCCTGCGGGGGACGGCACCCGTCAGCGGGGCAAAAAACAGCGTCCTGCCCATCTTGGCCGCCACGCTGCTCAACGGTGGCAAAAATGTTTTACATAACTGTCCCGATTTGCGGGACGTGCGCTCTGCCATCGCCATTCTGCGGCATTTGGGATGCCGGGCGGAGCGGGAGGGCGACACCGTCACGGTGGATTCCTCCGCGGTAGAGCGGTGGGACGTCCCCCATGAGCTTATGCGAGAGATGCGGTCCTCCGTCATCTTTTTGGGACCCATCCTGGCCCGCTGCGGCCGGGCGCGGCTCAGTCTGCCCGGCGGCTGCGACATCGGCCCGCGGCCCATCGACCTGCATCTGCAGGCTTTGCGGAAGCTGGGCGTGGAAATCCGGGAAGAGAGCGGCGACATCTATTGCCGCGCCGGCGATCTGCGGGGCGCCGACGTGATCCTCAGCTTTCCCAGCGTGGGCGCCACCGAAAACACCCTTTTGGCCGCCACAGCATGCGGCGGCTCCACCCGCATCATCAACGCCGCCCGGGAGCCCGAGATCGCGGACCTGCAGGAATTTCTGCGAAAGGGCGGAGCCGAAGTCGCGGGCGGCGGCGAAAGCATCATCCGCGTTTCGGGAGAGATGCCCCGCCGGGACGTGGAGCACACCATTCTTCCCGACCGGATCGAGGCAGCCACTTATCTCTGCGCCTGCGCCGCCTGCGGCGGTGAGATCACCCTCACCGGCGCCGAGCCGGAGCACGTGGGCACCGTACTGCAATGCCTTTCCGAGGCGGGCTGCACTGTGCGGACAGCGGGACGGAGCGTCACTCTACGGGCACAGGGGCGGCTTTCCGGGTTTCCCACCGTACGGACCATGCCGTATCCCGGCTTTCCCACAGACGCCCAGGCGCCGCTGATGGCGGCGGCCTGCACCGCCGAGGGAACGTCGGTCTTTCTGGAGACGATTTTTGAAAACCGCTATCGCCACGTGCCTGAGCTTGCCCGCATGGGGGCGAGGATCCGCGTCAGCGGACGGACGGCGCTAGTGACCGGCGGACCGCTTCACGGCGCGCGAGTACGATGCACCGACCTGCGGGGCGGCGCCGCGCTGGTGATTGCCGCGCTGGCCGCCGAAGGCGAGAGCGTCGTGGAGGACATTACGCACATCGACCGCGGCTATGAGCGCCTGGCGGAGAAGCTGACCCTGCTGGGTGCGGACATCCGCCGGACGGACGGAGAAACATAAAGGAGCTTTACCATGGCAAAGCAGAGACGACAGTCAAAGAGCAGACGCCGCCGGCGCCGCAGCACACGCGGCGGCGCGCCTGCCGTAATGGTGCTGCTCTGTATCGTGGTGGCTGTGGCGGCCATCCTTACCGCCATGACTATCTTTTTCAAAGTGCGGAATATCACCCTTACCGGCGAGACACGCTATCCCGCCGAAATGGTGGCAGCGGCCTCGGGCTTGAAGGATGGGGACAACCTGATCCTGTTCAACAAATTCCGCGCCATCAGCAACGTGTTTGACGCATGCCCCTATCTGCACACCGTTCAGATGCGCCGCCGCCTGCCCGACACGGTGGAAATCATCGTGACGGAATGTGTGCCCGCCGGCGTGATCGAGGATGAGTTTGCCTTGGTGCCAGATCCAAAGGACAAGGACAAGACCCTCCGCCTCGGCGGAACGGGAAAATGGCTCATCGATATCGACGGGAAACTGTTGGAACAGGTGGACGAAGTGTCGGAAGGTCTCTGTTATCTGCAGGGACTGACCCTGAAAGCGCCGAAAATCGGGAAATATGCGAATTTTTCTGATGAAGATCTGCAAAAACCCGTGTTTTTGTTATTGAATACTGCAAAAGATAATGGTATACTACCAGATATAGGGGGAATTGATTTCTCTGAACCCTATAACATCCGTTTTACCTATACCGACCGGTTTTCCGTGGCCATCGGCTCCACGGAGGAATTGGGAAAAAAGATCCGCTATCTGCGCCTGATCACCGAAGAAAAGCTGGGCGCAAACGTGACGGGGCTGATCGACATCTCCGACACGCAGAAGGCGCGATTTATCCCCGCGGCGAGCGAATGAAAGTTGACATAATGGAGGGCGTAGCATGGGATTTTCGTTTGAGTATGGAACTGACAACACCGTGGCCATCCGCGTGGTAGGCGTCGGCGGCGCCGGCGGCAACGCAGTGAACCGCATGATCACAGGTGGCCTGCGCGGCATTGACTTCGTGGCCATGAATACGGACAAGCAATGCCTCAATTACTCCGCTGCCACCATCAAACTGCAGATCGGTGAAAAGCTGACCCACGGATTGGGCTCCGGCGGCGTTCCCGAGGTGGGCCGCAAGGCCGCGCAAGAGAGCGAAGACGAGATTCGCAAGGTGCTGGAGGGCGCTAACATGGTCTTTATTACCGCCGGCATGGGCGGCGGCACCGGCACCGGCGCGGCCCCCGTGGTGGCGCAGGTCGCTAAGGATATGGGAATCTTGACCGTGGGTGTCGTCACCCGCCCCTTTTCCTTCGAGGGCCGTCAGCGCATCGAGCAGGCCAACGTGGGCATCACCGAAATGAAGGAAAAGGTCGACGCGCTGGTAGTCATCCCCAACGAACGTCTCAAGCTGGTCTCTGACCAGAAGATCACCCTGCTCAACGCCTTTGAGGTTGCCGACAACGTTTTGCGTCAAGCGGTGCAGAGCATCTCTGAGCTGATGACCGTTCCCAGCCTCATCAATCTGGACTTCAATGACGTGGCAACTATCATGCGCAACGCCGGCTTCGCCCACATGGGCGTGGGCCGCGCTTCCGGCAAGGAAAAGGCCGTGGAGGCTGCGCAGATGGCGATCTCCAGCCCCCTGCTGGAAACCTCTATCGCCGGAGCCCGCGGCGTACTGCTCAACATCACCGGCTCGCCCGATATGGGTTTGGAAGAGGTGGAGCAGGCCGCCGCCATGGTGCAGGAGGCTGCCCATCCCGACGCGCACATCATCTTTGGTGCCGCCATTGACGAAACGCTGGACGACGAGATGCGTATCACCGTGGTGGCCACCGGCTTTGACAAGCAGCCCACTGGCCTTGCCAAGCCCGCCACGAAGGTGACGGAGGAGGACGCCCCCTTCCAGCGCCCCGTGGAGCAGTCCGCCGAACAGCGGCCCGAGCCGCCTCAGGACGATCTGGAGGTGCCTGATTTCGTGCAGAAGATGCGCGAGGGCATTCCCCGTCAGAGCGAACCCTCTCGCGCCGTGGCCGAAGACGCGCAGCCTGCGCGGGAAGAACCCAAAAAGAAAAATGATCCCTTTGACGATATCCTGAATATGTTTCGCTCCAAGAACTGAGACAGAACGAGAACCTCCCGCGGCAAAACTGCCGCGGGAGGCTTTTTTAGTCGGTCGTTATGTTCTGTCGCTTTTCAAAACCGCATAGAGCACGGCGTCGTGGAAAACGCCCTCCTTGCAGTATTTCTGACGGGCATAGCCCTCTTTTTTCATCCCGGATTTTTCCATGACCCGGCCGGAGGCGGGGTTTTCCACGAAGTGGTCGCCTTCGATGCGGTTGAGGCCCAGCTCGTCAAAGGCAAAGTCGATGACGCGGGTGAGCGCCTCGGTCATATATCCCTTGCCCCAGGCGCTTTCCGCCAAGGAATAGGCCATCATGCCGCTTTGATGCCGACGGTTCACCACCAACGACATCCGCCCGATGCAGACGCCGTTTTCCCGAATGGCCCATTGAAAATAGTCCTCGGCGGTATCATATTGCTCCACTACCCGGCGGATCATCTCCGCATATTCCTCCGGCGAACGGTGGGGGAGTAGGAGCAGGCCCCGGCATACGGCGTCCGAAGAGAGCCAGCGGGCCACTTGGGAAACGTCGGCCATGGTCAGCCGATCCAAGACCAGCCGTTTTGTTACAAGGCGGGGGGTGTTTTCCATAAAATCCTCCTTACAGCAAAAGCTGCAGCGCCAGACCGAACAGCGCCGAAACAAGATACAGGGTGACGACGATCTGAAGATTCTCCCGCTTGCTGCGGTTCATCCGCAGCAGCACGGCAAGGCCGAGGCCCGCGTTGGAGCAGAGCCCCGCCAGACAGGCGCCGAAGCTCAGGCTCCCCGCCAGAAAGAGCTGGGTCAGCGTCACCGAGGCGGCGCAGTTGGGGATCAGGCCCACCAGCGCGGCGGCAAAGGGCTGCAGCGCCGACCCGCTGAGCAGGATCGAGGCGATACGCTCCTGTCCCAGAAGCTCGATGGCCCCGTTGAGCAGCAGATTGATCCCGAAGATAAACAGCAGGATGTGCCCCGTGTGCCACAGGGCGGGGTGCAAAATGCCGCTTTCCTCATCGCAGCCGCAGTTTTCGCAAAGGTCGAAGAGCTGGCGCTGCGAGCCGCGCTTTCTAAGAATCAGATCCACGGCGAAGCCGGCGGCGATGCCCACGGTCACCTTGCTCAAAAGCAGCAGCGGGATCATGCGGCGGCCTTCCGGCGAGCCGATCATCAGCGGCACCGCCTCGTCGGAGGTAGAGAGAAAGACTGCCAGCAGCGTCCCCCGTGAGATCAGCCCGGCGGCGTAAAAGTTGGAGGCTGCCGAGGAAAAGCCGCACTGGGGCACACAGCCCAAAAGCGCGCCCACCAGCGGGCCAAGCTTTCCCATGCTTTGCAGGCGGGCTTCCATTTTTTCCGAAAGGCGGTGTTCCGCCGCCTCCATCAGTAGGTAAGCTGCAAAGAGGAAGGGGAGCAGCTTCAGCGTGTCCAGCAGCGCGTCCAATACGATATCCAAGATGAGATCCCAAGAGAACATAAATACGGTCCTTTCTGCACAATTAAAATCATTATAGCAGAAAACAAAGGCGGGCGCAAGAGAAACCGCCGGATTTCTGTCCGCCGCGAAAAAACACTTGTGTTTTTGGCGAAAGCAGTGTATCATAACGGTGGCGGTCCTTCGCCGCGAAAGGAGATCCTGTATGCTGGAACAATATCTGATCATCCATAAGAGCATCCTTCCGGATTATTACGAAAAAGTGGTGGAGGCGCGGCACCTGATCGAATCGGGCCAGGTGCGGGAGGTCAGCCAGGCCGTCCGCCGGGTGGGCATTTCCCGCAGTACTTATTATAAGTATAAGGATCATATTCTGGAAACCTCGGAGATGGCCACCGGCCGCAAGGCGGTGCTGTCCATGCTTTTGCGGCACGAGCCGGGCGTCCTCAGCGCCGTGCTGTTCCGCATCTCCGAAAAAGGCGGCAGCGTCCTCACCATCACGCAAAGTCCGCCCATCCGGGGGCGGGCCAGCGTCACCGTGACGCTGGATGTGAGCGAAATGTTCCTTTCCACGCAGGAACTGCTGGAGGCGCTGAACGCCGTGTCTGGCGTAGACAGCACCCGGCTGGTGGCGGTGGAATGAGGAGGGCGCGGTTATGAGCGAACGGGAAATTTCTCAGGCCGGGCAGTTTCGCCTGATGCGGCGGCAAACGACGATTCTCACGGTGATCGCCGTACTGCTGGCCGTGCTGCTGCTCTTGCTGGCGGCGGCTTTTCTTTCTTTACGCCGGTGGACGGGGCAGATCGAGACCGCGCTGGAGCAGATGGACCCGGACGCCTTTCACCGGGCGGTGGTTTCCTTGGATGGGGCGGCGGAACGATTGAGCCAGATAGACGCAGCGGGGCTTAACGCCACGGCAGCCTCGCTGAAGGAGGCGGCCGACAATCTGAGCAGCGTGGATATGGACGCGCTCAACGGCGCGGTCAAATCGCTTTCCGGCGCGGCGGAAAATCTTCAGGGCGTAGATATAAGCGCTCTGAACCGGCTGGTGCAATCGCTGGAAACGGTGGCAACCCGGCTGGAAAAGGCGGTGGACGCCATCGGGAAACTGTTCGGGCGGTAGACCGGCGCGTCCGGCTCGCTTGCGCGGATGGGAGAAAGGAGAAAATCAGATGTTGATTGAACAAGGCGATATTTGCATCCGAAACGCGGAAAAGGCCGATTGCGCCCAGCTTGCCGCGTGGTGGAACGACGGGCGCGTTATGGCCCACGCCGGGTTTCCGCTGGGTCTGAACACGACGGCGGAAGAGATCGAAGCGCAGCTTGCGGGCGACAGCGATGAAACGGTACGGCTGCTGATGATCGAATATCGCGGCGTCCCCATCGGCGAGATGAACTATCGCAGCATGGGCACTCGCACGGCAGAGATCGGAATCAAGATCTGTCGTTCCGAGTATCGGGAAAAGGGTCTGGGACGAACGATCCTGCGTCTGCTCATTCGGCGGCTGTTTGCCATGGGATACGAAACAATCGTTCTCGACACCAATAAAACCAACACGCGGGCGCAGCACGTTTATGAACTTTTGGGATTCCGAAAGCTCCGGGTCAACGAACACAACTGGCGGGATCAGTTGGGCAACTGGCAGTCGTCGGTGGACTATGAATTAACGCCGGAACGCTTCGTGGATCATTCGGAGCGGGGCTCCGGCAGTCTGGAAACGGCAAAAGCGGCTGAGGAGGATATATGTATTACCATGCGTCGTCCATAGCGGGGATCAAACGGCTGGAGCCGCATATTTCCAACCATGGGATCCCATTGGTTTATTTCTCAAAAAAGCGGGAAAATGTCCTTGTTTATTTGAGTAATGCCGTTGAAAAGTATTGCCGGGAAACCGGATTTGACCATCGCGGCAGATGGCAGAAATGGGGGCCTTACGGCTTCAACCCGGACGGAACGCAGCGCTTGGAAGAATACTATCCCAACGCACTGGAAAAAACGTATCGGGGCGTCGCGGGATATATTTACAGCGTCGAGCACATTGCGGAAGCCGCGTTTGACGTTCAGATTCCGGACGCGGCCGCCAGCCGCATTCCGGCGGTCATTACCGGAACGGAGTTTATCCCGGATGCCTGCGCCGCCATTCTTCAAGCCGAAAAAGATGGCTTGCTTACCATTGTCCGCTACGAAGAAATGACGGAAGCGATGCGGGAATGGAACAGAAAGACCATCCGGGAAGAATATGAAAGCGCCATCGAGCATCCGGAATACCGGCACTTTTTAAGAGGGAATTTCCCCGATCTCATCAGAAGTTTTCCAGAATAAAGGCAGAAAGAAAAAAGCAAGCCGCGGAGCGTTTTCTCCGCGGCTGTTTTCTGTCGGGTGCGTTATTTCTCAAATTTTCCCTTCATCAGAGCGCTCGCTTCCCATACGGCCACCTTGCCCTTTGCCATCACATGGCGGACGGCATATCCCTCGTCCAGCACCAGCAGGTCGGCATCGGCTCCTGGCGCCACCGTACCCTTTTTGCCCGACTGTCCGATCAGACGGGCGGGATTTTCGGTGAAGAAACGCAGCGCGGTTTCCAGTGAAAGTCCTTCACGGAAAATCATGCGGCGCAGCTCCTGCAGCAGCGTGACGCTGGTGGTATAGGTGAGGCCGACGCATTCGCCCGCTTCGTTGAAGGAGGGCTGGCTCCCGCCGGCGTCCGAACTCATGGTGACCCGCTCCGGCGCGGCGCCTTGGCGCAGCGCGCTGGCCAGTGCCGCGGCGGTGCCCGCTTCATTGTCCGGCAGCTCGGCAGTAAAGTCGATGTATGCGCCCAGGTTGTTTAGCCGCACCGCGTGGGCGATCAATTCGGGCGTGCGGCAGCAATGGGTGGGGAGAAACGTTTTTGCAGGCACCTCGGAGTGCTCCAGCGCCCAGAAGAGCTCGTCCATCCGGTGCTCGTGACCACCCATGTGGATGGTGACATAGCCCGGTTTGCCGGAGATCATGCCGCCGATGCGGGCTTCGGAGCCGAGCCGGGCCAGCTCCTGCCCGGTGACGGACGAGCCGCGATGATCGGCCAGCGCAGTCTTGACGCCGATGAATTTGTCGATGAGGGCGATGTCCTTTTCCACATCGCCGAACAGGGTTTTGGTGGGAAAGCGGTAGTTGCCGGTGAGTGCCCAGGTGGAGATGCCCTCTTCCTCCAGCGCCCGCACCTTCAACAGAAGGTTTTCCAGCCCGCGGGAAACTCCGTCGGTGCCCAGAAGCCCTACAACCGAGGTGACGCCGTTTAAGGTAAAATCGGTGAGCTGCAGCTCGGGCGTGCGGGAGGCCGGCCCCTGTTCGCCGCCGCCCCCGGTGACATGAACATGAATGTCCACCAGGCCGGGACAGACCACGGCGCCCTCCATGTCCCGCACGTCGATCTCCGGCGCGGTGAGCCAGCGGCTCAGGCTGCCTTCCACGGCGGCAATTTTGCCGCCTTCGATGAGGATGTCCCGCCGACCCAGATGTCTGGGGGCGTAAACCTCGCAGTTTTTCCAAAGTGTCAGCATCATGATCCCTCCTGAAAAACGGTACGGAAGCGGACTTGCGCCCGGCACGTGGCTCATCGGGCGGCCGGAGCGTTTGCCACGAAAAGAGAAACCGGAAAAAGGAAGATCGCAAATATCTGGTAATTCCATTCTATTGAATTTTCTCCGAAAAAGCAACCCCATGCGGAAAAACGGACCAAAAAATCATGCAGCAAGGAATACCGGCGGACGGCTCTGCTTTGCAAGGGGGGGGGGAAAGGCGCGGGTTTGTTTCCGGTGAGTGGGTGTTTTGTATACTATTATCAATAATCATTCGGCTTCCCGCATGTTCATTCTGCAAGACGCGCGCAGATCCCGGTGTTCGAGAAGGAGGCGGAAAAATGGTAGATATTCTCATAAAAAGAGGGCAGATCGTGGATGGAAGCGGTGCGCCCGCCTTTTTTGCCGATATCGCAGTAAAAGACGGAAAAATCGTACAGATAAAACCCGATATTGCGGCGTCGGCAAAAAAGACGATCGACGCGTCCGGCCTGCAGGTGGCGCCGGGGTTCCTTGACAGCCACAGCCACAGCGACGCCAGCGTTTTTACAGGAAGCGACAGCTACAATTATCTGGAACAGGGTGTTACCACGCAAATCGCCGGACAGTGCGGCAGTTCTCCTGCCCCTTATACCGCGGGAAGCATGGAGGGCGCAGAAGAAAAGCTGACACGGCAGGAACTACGGGAAAGGGCGGAAAAAGCGAAAACGCCCGCTTCCTTTATGAAAGCTGCCGAGAGCGCCGGGTTCGGCACAAATATGGCGTTCTTCATCGGACAGGGCACGCTGCGGGAAAAGGTCCTGGGATACTCCGGCGCGGCGCCGGACAGCAGGCAGATGACAATTATGCAGCAGGATCTGAAAGAGGCCATGGAGGCCGGCTATCTGGGCGTTTCTTCCGGCCTGGTCTATGCGCCGTCTGTCTATGCGACCACCGAAGAGCTGATCGAGCTGATAAAAATCATGGCGCCCTACGACGGGATCTATGCCTCGCACATCCGGGGCGAAGGCGACAACGTGCTTCGCTCGGTCCGTGAGGCCATCCGGATCGGGGAGGAATGCGGGGTTCCCGTATGGATCTCGCATCTGAAGGTCATGGGAAAACACAACGAGGGGATCTCGCAGCGGCTCCTGGAGGAGATCGACCGCGCAAATGCCAGAGGCGTGGCGGTTTTTGCGGATCAGTATCCCTATACGGCCGGCTCAGCCCCCTTATCCAGCCAGATCCCGCCCAAGTATCTGACAGGCGGGATCCCGGCGCTGCTGAAACGGCTGAAAAGTTCCGTGATCCGCCGACAGATCGAGCATTCAATTTTCTGCGAAGCAAATGTTTTTGAGAGCGCAATCTATTCCGCCGGGTTCGGCGGCTGCCTGATCGTGGAAGGAGACAAAACGCCGCAATACAAAAACAAAACGATCGGCCAGATCGCAGAGGAAGAAGGAAAGGATCCAATGGATGTGCTGGCCGACGTGCTGCTTGCAAATGACGGCCTGGCGCAGGGCATCTATTTTAATCAATGCGCGTCAGACCTGCTGCGGATCATGGGGCATCCCAACGTGTTTCTCGGCTCAGATTGGTCGGATTACGGCGACGGGCGGGTCGATCCGGAGCAGCCGGGCGGCGGGCATCCGAGAGGAACGGCGTCGGCGGTCAGGCGGCTGGAGCTGGTGCGGGATTTTCGGCTGCGCACGATGGAAGAATCGGTGAAGAACTTGACGTATGACACCGCCCGGGCCCTTGGGCTTGTGGAGCACGGATTGCTGCGGGAAGGATGGGACGCGAACATATGCGTTTTTGATTATCACAAGCTGCACGCGACAGCAGATTACAGCCATCCGTTCAGAAAAAATCAGGGCATTTATTGGGTGCTGGTCAACGGACAGCTTGCGGTAGAAGAAGGGACAGCCCTTGGCACAAGGGCGGGAAAGGTGCTGAAGCGGAAGAAATCGGAGAAACGATAAAAAAACACGGAAAAGGAGAGAAACGGCATGAAAAAAGCGTTCGCATTGGTTGTTTCGCTCAACCCGCCTTCCGGTTGACGCGCGGGGCCGGAAAGCGGGGATCCATCGGGCGCGCGTTTTCAGACGCCGGTCTTAAAACAAAAAAGGGGCCATTGCAAAACGTCCGGTTTGCAATGGCCTCTTTTCCTGTGGCGCGTTAAAACAGCTTTTTCCGCATGGGGCAGGATTTGCCTGCGGCGGCCCGGCCCGAGGTCTCCATCTCCCGTGCAAAGGCTTCCGGATTCTTCTGATAATAGGCCTGATGGGATTCTTCGGCGGGCCAGAAAATCTTCAGCGGCTCGATGCTGACAAAGACCCTTTTGACGCTGGCTTCTTCCAGCAGGCGGCACAGGCGAGCGGCTGTGTCCCGCTGCGCTTCGTCGGTGTAATAGACCGCCAGCGTATACGAGCGGCCTCGGTCAATGAATTGACCTCCCCCGTCAAAGGGATCTACGCCCTCCAGAAACACCTTGCACAGGGTTTCAAAGGAAACGGCGGTTTCGTCGTATTCCACCCGGATAGTCTCGCGGTGGCCGGTGCGCTGGGCCTTGACCGCCGCGTAATCGGGCGACGGCTCGTCGCCGCCGCAATAGCCCGCCACGGTCTGCCTGACGCCCGCCAGCGCATCGAAAAAGGGCGTGATGCACCAGAAGCAGCCTCCGGCGAAATAGGCGTTTTTCATAAGTTCTCCTCAATATTTCATAAACCGGCGGATATAAGCTCTGGCTATCTTGTAGGCGGGCCCTTCCAGCGCGGCGCGGGCGCGCTCCAGCTCCTTGCGGATCTCAATGCCCTGGGGACAGTGAGGCTCGCATTTGCCGCATTTGACGCAGTTGGAGGCGGCGGTAGAGGTTTTCCGCAGGGCGGTGCACATGACATATTCCCGCAGGCCGGCGTACCATCCGTCGGAATAGCGGCGGTTGTAGGCGGCAAAGACGCCGGGGATATCCACGCCTTGGGGACAGGGCATGCAGTAGCGGCAGCCGGTGCAGGGGACCTTGGTGCCGCGGCTGATGGCCTGGGCCGCCTGATCGAGAAAGGCCCGATCCGCATCGGAAAAGCAGCCGGGCAGCGCATCGGAGGCGATGCGGGTGTTTTCCGCCACCATCTCCAGCGAGTTCATCCCCGAAAGGACGCAGGTCACCTCCGGCTGATCCCACAGCCAGCGCAGGCCCCATTCGGCGGGAGAGCGCCCCGAGGGGTGCTTTTCAAAGAGGCGCTTTGCCTCCTTGGGCAGCTTGTTTACCAGCCGCCCACCCCGCAACGGCTCCATGATGATCACGGGGATACCCTTGGAGGCGGCGTATTTCAGGCCGGTGACCCCCGCCTGCGAATGCTGGTCCATATAATTATACTGGATCTGGCAGAAATCCCAGTCGTAGGCGTCCAGCAGGGCGCAGAACATGTCGGAATTGCCGTGATAGGAAAATCCCACCTGCCGGATGACGCCGGCGGCCTTCTGCTCATCCAGCCAGCGCGAAACGCCCAGCCCCTTCAGCCGTTCCCAGGTGGAAAGGTCGTTGAGCATATGCATGAGATAATAATCCACATGGCCGGAGCGCAGCCGCCGGAGCTCTTCGTCAAAATATGTTTGGACGCTGCCCGGCGCCTTGAGCATATAGTGGGGCAGCTTGGTGGCGATGTTCACCCTGTCCCGCAGGCCGTGCCGCTCCAAGATCTCGCCCAGCGCGGCCTCGCTGCCGTTGTAGACATAGGCTGTGTCAAAGTAGTTGACTCCCGCTTCGATGGCGGCCAAAATCTCACGCTCGGCCTTGTCCAGGTCGATGCTGCCCAGCTTTTGCGTAAAGCGCAGGCAGCCGAAGCCCAGCGCCGAGATGGGGTTTCCGTATTTGTCCGAACGGTATTGCATAGGCACCTCCCGTCAACGCTTCCGCGGGGCGAAAACAAATCGCTCCACTGCCTCGCGAAAGCCCGCGCTCCGCTCGTGGGAGCAGACGTAAGTCGCGATCTCCTTGACCTGGGGAACAGCGTTCGCCACCGCCACCGACACGCCGGCGGCCTTAAGCAGCGGGATGTCGTTGGTATTGTCGCCGCAGGCCATGATCTCTCTTTTTTCCACGCCCATCAGCGCCGCCAGACGCTCCAACGCCGCGCCCTTGTGAGTTCCTTTGGCCATCACCTCGATGAGATAGGGTTCAGACTGGGCAAAATAGGCCCTGTCGCCGTAGCGCGCCTCCAACTGGGCCTGCAGGACGGGCACCTGCTCCGCCGGGGCGGCCAGCAGCAGCTTCGGCGTGGGGAAGGGGGGCATTTCGGAAAAATCTCCCGCCTCTCGACAAGCGGTGAAGGGAAGATCGGGATCGGGATGGGCGTCGCGGCGCAGCCGCTCCACCACAATGACGTGGTGGTCGTAAAGCTGGACGTAGATTCCTCGCTCTTTGGCAAAGGCAAGGATGCCGCCGACCACCTCCTGGGGAACGTAGCTTTCATACAGGGGCGCTTCCTCGCCTTCCCGCAGGATCATGGCGCCGTTGTAGCAGATCACGGGAGCGTTTCCGCCCAGCCTGCGGGCAATGACGCCCGCCGAGGCATAGGAGCGTCCCGTTACAACGGCGGTTGGCACGCCCATGACACGGGCCTTTTTCACCATGCGCAGCGTGGCGGGCGGGACGGCGCCTTTGCGGTCCAGAAGGGTATTGTCCAGATCGGTGGCAATCAGCTTGATCATAACATGCTCCACCTCCGATCAAAGACAAAAGATGAAATAGACCAGAGAAAAGATCAGCACCAGCAGGATCACAAGATTGAAGGCGCGGATCACCCGGTCGGTTCGGATGCGGAACCTGCCCACCATCGAGGGGCGCTTCACGTCGAAGGCATAAAGATAATGGGGCAGCTTTTCCCCAAAATCGGGGACGCGCCCCTGTACCTCGGCGGGAAAGAGGCCGCCGAACCATAGATGATAGCAGGTGCGGGCCTCCTCCTTGTATTCGTTGAAGGCGTCGCGCCAGCGTTTGGTCAAAAGCAGCGTGATAATGCCGACGACGATGAGCAGGGCGGTGATCCCGATGCGGATGACGTTGTTGCCGACGCCGTAAACAAAGGCCAGCGCGCCGGCGACCACGGCCATATAGATGCTCATAAAGGTGAGGCGCTCCATCTCCACATGGCGGGCGTGAGCCAGATTTTCCGATAGGCAGGTCATAAAAAACTCGGCCTGACTCTCGGTGATGCGCTCTTCGTTGCCCTCGAGGGCGGCGCGGCGGATGACGCCGGTAAAATAGGCCTCGGCCTGGAGGGGGGCGGATTGCTTCGTGTCCATAGGAGGATTCCTCGTTTTCTGCCGCACGGGGCGGCGGATCATGACTTGATTTGAATTGTAGCAGGTTTCCGCGGCGCGGTCAATGTGTTTCCGGTGGATTCAAGATCGGCTTGCCTACGGCGGCCTCGCAGGGGGCCAGCAGTGCGGGGTCGGACATGGTGCTGCTGAGGATCAGCCGCTCCCGTGGGACGGCCGCCGCCAATACCTCTATCCCGCGCCGCAGGCGAGCGGAGGTGACGGGAAGCCCGGTGGCGGCGTCCAGCAGGACAATCAAATCGGGGAAGGTGGCCAGACGGCGCCCGCAAAGCTCGGCGGTCATATATTCGTTCCAGAAGGTCAGCTCCAGCTCGCCTGCCTCGCCCCGGATCACGGCCCGTCCCATGTCAAAGCCGTCCTTTGCCGTCAGCGAATAGTTGTGAACGACGCCCCGCGCCAGAAAGCGGCAGTCCAGCTCCCTTTGCAGCGCGGACAAGAGGGTGCAGGGATGGTTTTCGTGCACGCGAAAGATTCGCCCGATCCGGATGCACTCCCGCAGCGCCCCGGGAGCGCCATGGGCTCTGACGTGGGCCGCCGGCGCGGGGTTTCGCAACACGGTGACGAAGCTGCGGGCCAGCGCGGCGGTCTGCCGCACCAGAAGTGAGGTGCTTTCTACCGACCCCGAGACGCAGATCGTCAGATCGCGCCCGCCCAGACCGCCCGCGGCAGCCTGGACAGTGCGGTAACCCATTGCTTGGTCCAGCAGCATGGCGCCCATAACGCCGGTGGGGTGGGCGCGGCCGTTGCAGGCGGCGTCCAGCATGGGGATCCCCGCCGCGGCGGCGGTGATCCAGCCGTTGGTGATACTCTGGCCTCCGGCCTCGTTGGCCATCAGCGCGGCGATGGGAGCGGGCGACTGCCGGCGGAAAAGCTCGTAAACGCTGGCACAGTGCGCCGGAGTCATGCCGGGAGCGCCGTCGGTGGGCGAACCCACCAGCGACGCGGTGACAACCGTGTCCTCGGGAGAGAGCTCACACAGGCCGATCACAGTGACCGCACCGCGGGAAAGCGCCTCCTGCGCCACCTTGAGCCCGTCCTCCAGTTGGCCTCCGCCGCCCCCGCCGAAAAACTGTCCGCCGTAAACGGCATCCTTTGCGGTTTCGAGATCCAGTCGGAACATCGTCATCCCTCTATTCTTTTGTACTGCAAAGCCGCAGAATCTCGTCGATCACCTTTTGCCGCGGCAGCGCCACGGGAAGGCCCGTGGCCGCTTCGATCTGGAGGCTCTGTTCCAGCGTATAACCCATACAGTCCAGCACAAGCACGCTTGCGCCCGCTTGCCGCAGGGCGTTCGCTGCGCCGACCAGCGCCGAGTCGCCTTCATAAGGAGAGGCAAAGGCCATTCTTTCGGGCAAAAGCCCGCCGCCCCACCATCGCTGGGCCTGCTGGAGCTGGTCGGGGTCGGGGAGGATCACGCCAAGCGCCTCGCGGCGGGACGACAGCGTGGGGTCGCCGTGCAGCAGGTCGTGGGCCGTCTGAAAGGGCCCGCTGTGGGGCAGCGGCGGGAAAGCGCCGGTACACATCAAAACGCAGAACGCCGGATCTTCCCATTCCGCCTCGCGCAAGCGTCGGGCCGCCAGCGGAAACAGACGCGCTTCGGCAACGGCCGCGGGGCGGCCGTCGGACAGACGGGTCACCAGCCGCGCTTCATCCGGCTGGGGCGCCAGCGCCGCAATCTCCCGCGGGGTAAGCCCGTCCAGCATGCCGTATTCCCGCAGCGCCACGTCTTCGGGCAGGGCGCAGGCCAGCTCGCCCGTCACGTCGGGACGGGGCGTTTGACCGATATAGAGCAGCGCCGCGTGCCGCATGGAAAGAACCTCCTTTGCCGTCCGGTCTTTATGACTCTATCATACTGAATTTGTCCGTTTATTGCAAGAAAAAGCGGGGCGTTTGCTTGCAAACCGCGGAAAAACGCGGTAAACTGAAAAAAAAGAAAAACGGAGGCGTGCTTATGCCCATCGTGCCCATTCGCAAGCAGAGCAAAAAGGCGCAAAAAAAGGAAAACGCCCGCCAGAGAAAAAGTTGGAACGGGCTGAATCCCGTGTCCCGCGCCATTCCCAGCGGCAAGGTCTATGACCGCAAGCGCCTGAAACGGGCCGACCGCCGCGGCGAAGAATGACTTTGCCTGAAGCGCCGGAAAAGTTTTTGTGCTTTTTTGATTTTTGTGCTTGACATTCCCCGCGGCGTATGCTATACTTTATAAGCGGTCAAAAAAAGGCCGCCGTAAACTTGGGGGTATAGCTCAGCTGGGAGCCCGGTTGAAGCGGTTACGCACCCCTCACTTAATTAAATAAATCTCATTTCTTCCCATCTGGGGGTATAGCTCAGCTGGGAGCCCAAACCTGACGGTTGCGTACCCCTCTTGTGAGAATTCAAAAAAGTTAATACGTGTCTCTCCACAATCTGGGGGTATAGCTCAGCTGGGAGAGCGCTTGAATGGCATTCAAGAGGTCAGCGGTTCGATCCCGCTTATCTCCACCATTTCAAGGAGAGACACTTTCAAAAACCTGTTTCTGAAAAGAAACGGGTTTTTGCTTTATGCGGCGATAGCGTCAAGGTCGATCCCGAGGCTGAACTGTTCAAAGTCGATGTTAAAGTCGATATGCAGCTTGTAGTCCCGGTAAACGTCAATCCGCTTGATAAGGCAGTTGACGATCATTTTCTTTGTCTCGATGCTGGCCGTATCATACATATCGGCCCATGAAATGATGTCGTCATACTGCGCGTTGAGTGACGCCATGACAGCTTGTCCTTCGTCGTAGGCGGTCTGGGCGGCGTCAAGTTGTTCTTTCACTTTGAGACAATTTGTCTCAGAGTCGGCAATCAGAGAGGCCAGCAGGTCTTGACTGAAACTGCTTTCCCCGCGGAGGGATTTTACCACCTCGGCCTTCAGCATCGCCAGATCAGCAGACGCCTTGTTATAGTCGGCCCGTACAGCCTGTAGCAGCGTCTTCCGCTCCTTCATCTTTTCCTGATACCGGACGCCGACGATCTCGCTTTTGGGAATTCACCATTTGCTTCTTCCATTTCGGCTATGGCTTGTGCTATAATAGGCAGGAAGCCATTGCTTTGTAATCCTTTCATGTCATTCCTTTCTACTGGGTTGTTTGGTCGCTATTCAGTATAAAGGATTTGAAAGGTTTC
>JAFSZV010000064.1 GCA_017455565.1 Clostridia bacterium | reverse complement strand
GATGATGTTCTTCAGCTCCACCCGGTTGACCTTGATGCCCCAGGGGTCGGTGGCCTCGTCCAGAATGGCGCGCATCTTGCTGTTGATGATGTCGCGGGAGGTCAGCGTTTCGTCCAGCTCCAGATCGCCGATGATGTTACGCAGGGTGGTGGCGGTGAGGTTCTCGATGGCCGACATGGGCTGCACCACACCGTAGGTATAGAGCTTGGGGTCGGAAACGAAGAAATAGACCACGGTGTCGATCTGCATGGTGACGTTATCCTTGGTGATCACGGGCTGCGGGGGGAAGTCGGCAATGCGCTCCTTCAAGGTGACCTTGTTGGCCACACGCTCCAGCAGAGGGAGCTTGAAGTGCAGGCCGGTCTGCCAGGTCTGCTGATAAGCGCCCAGACGCTCGATGACAAAGGAGCTGGCCTGCGGAACGATGACCACGTTGGACACTACCATCGCGATGAGCAGGATGACGATGACAGCAATGAGAATGGTGCCGAACAGGGTTCCGGTAGCGAGCAAAAACATAGGGGTTCCTCCTTTTCTCTTTTCATAAAATGATGCTCTCGTTCAGATGCGGGGATCAGACCGTGTCTTCCGGGACGACGATGGCCTTGACTCCATCAATATCCACCACGCGAACAGTGGAATCCTTGGGAATAAGCGTGCCGTCGCGGCTGCGGGCCGTCCAGACGGCGCCTCCGGCCCGGACGGTGCCCGTGGCGTGCATATTATCCACGTCTTCCAGCACCAGAGCCTCCGCGCCGATGATGCGGTCGGCGTTGGTGGGCTGCCGGCTGCGGTTGAAATACTGCTTCGCGATGTCGCGGGTAAGCACCAGTGTGACCGCGCTGATGAGCACAAAGACCAGCGTCTGCAGCCAGACCGGCCCGTTGAACATGGCCACAACCATGGCGCCCAGCGCCCCCAGCGCAAACCAGATCGACGTGAGCCCCAGCGTGGCGGCCTCAAGGATCCCGAACAGGATCGCAACCGCAAGCCACACAGTCTGCATAGGGAAGGGATTCATGCGTAACGCTCCTTTCATTTATTATATCATATTTTCATTCTGGCGTACATCGTTTTTTTTCGGCGGGAGCGGCGTTTCGCTCCAATCCCAGAAACAGCGCCGCCGTCGGGATGAAAAACAGCCATGCGTTATGGTTCACCGCCCGCCAGCTTTCCGCCAGCCATGAGGCGGGAAGGATCTCCGCCGCGGCCAGACACTGGAGTGCATAAAAAAGCATCAGCGCCGCGCCGCCCAGCAGCGCCGTCTTCCGCAGCCACGGGCGTTTGACCGACAGCTTGCGGCTCATGGCCAGCAGCGCCAGCAGCTCTACGGTGCAGAAGATCCAGATCAGAGGTTTGAGCAGCGCGGCGGCAGCAAAGCCCTCGTAGCGGCCCACCGGAAAGCGGTATGTAACATGGAACAATTGATAAAGGTCTTCCCGCGCGCCGTCCACCAACACCGTTACGATGGCGCAGCAGCCGGCGGCAATGGCCGTTTTCCGGCAGCGGGACAGGTGCCACGCGGTGGGATCGCTGCGTCTGCCGTAGATCAGCTCTTCCACCGAGACATTCAGCGCCGTGGCCACCTGGGCCAGCGTTTCCACGTCGGGAAGGGTGCGCCCGTTTTCCCAACTGGACACCGTCTGCCGGGTCACATGCAGGGCCGAAGCAAGCTGTTCCTGCGTGAGCGTATTCTTTTTTCGGGATTCCGCGATATGCCGTCCGATGTCGGGCATCGTGCAAAGCCCCCCTTTCCTTTGTTTGTATTGTAACACGTTTCCGGCAAAAAAGCGATAGAAAACCGCGCAACAATCCGTTGCAAAGGCTCTTTTTGCGGGAAATGCTCTGTTGCAGGGAGGGAAAAACGCACCAGCAACATCCTTAAATAAGCAAAGAGACCGCATTGCGATCTCTTCATCCATTATTTCATTATTTATAGAACTAAAGCATGGAAATAACTTTACTTCTATCCCAAAGTAAAACACCAGTTTTAGCGGCCGCGACCCCTTTTGGATCAAATAATACGATTATAAACATGATAATAGTAGTCGACAGTATCCATTTCCCAATAAACTTTAAAACTTTTTTCTCGTTCATATGAATCTCCCAACGATACCTATTATTTTATAGCATAATAACACAAATTAAAAAAATCAACTTTTTGTGGCACAAGCTTTTAAGTAACAGTTAAAGAAAGCCCGTTTCATTCTTAAGAAACGGGCTTTCTCATTTACTTTGTTTTTGGGATCAATACATTCCCATGTCGCCGCCCATGCCGGCGGGGGCTGCGGGAGGCACAGGCTCTTTCTTGTCGGCCACGACGGACTCGGTGGTGAGCACCATGGCGGCGATGGAGGCCGCGTTCTGCAGGGCAGTGCGGGTCACCTTGGTGGGATCAACGATGCCGGCGCGGATCATATCGCCATAGACCTCTTTATACGCGTCAAAGCCGTAATTGATGCGGCGGGCGTTCTTGATGCGCTCCAGAACGATGCTGCCGTCGATGCCCGCGTTGGCGGCGATCTGCTTGACGGGCTCCTCCAGCGCCTTCATGACGATACGGACGCCGGTCTTCTCGTCGCCTTCGACCTTGGACACTTCCTTGGCCACGGCGGGAATGGCGTTGACATAGGCGGTGCCGCCGCCGGCCACGATGCCTTCTTCCACAGCAGCGCGGGTGGCGTTGAGCGCGTCCTCGATGCGGAGCTTCTTCTCCTTCATCTCCACCTCGGTAGCAGCGCCGACCTTGATGACGGCAACGCCGCCGGCCAGTTTGGCCAGCCGCTCCTGCAGCTTCTCGCGATCGAAGTCGGAGGTGGAAACGGCTATCTCGTTGCGGATCTCGGCAACGCGGGCCTTGATGGCCTGGGCGTCGCCCGAACCGCCCACGATGATGGTGTTCTCCTTCTGGACCTTCACCTGATTTGCCCGGCCCAACATATCCACGGTGGCGTCCTGCAGCTCATAGCCCAGCTCGGAGGAAACCACGGTGCCGCCGGTGAGGATGGCGATATCCTTCAGCATCTCCTTGCGGCGGTCGCCAAAGCCGGGGGCCTTGACGGCCACGCAGGTAAAGGTACCGCGCAGTTTGTTGACGATCAGGGTGGACAGAGCCTCGCCCTCCACGTCCTCGGCAATGATGACCAGCTTCTTGCCGGACTTGACGATGGTCTCCAGCAGGGGCAGGATCTCCTGGATGCTGGAGATCTTCTTGTCGGTGATGAGGATGTAGGCGTCGTCGATAACGGCTTCCATCTTCTCGGTGTCGGTGATCATATAGGGGGTGATGTAACCGCGGTCAAACTGCATGCCTTCGACGACCTCGGAATAGGTCTCGGCAGTCTTAGATTCTTCCACGGTGATGACACCGTCGGCCGTGACCTTTTCCATGGCCTCGGCGATCAGTTTGCCGATGGTCTCTTCGCCGGAAGAGATAGTGGCCACGCGGGCAATGTCGGCGGAGCCGTTGATCTTCTGGCTGTTCTTCTTGATCTCTTCCACGGCCACATCCACTGCCTTGGCGATGCCCTTCTTCACCACCATGGGGTTGGCGCCC
This sequence comes from Clostridia bacterium, assembly GCA_017455565.1. Lineage (GTDB taxonomy): Bacteria > Bacillota > Clostridia > Oscillospirales > Butyricicoccaceae > UBA4644. The sequence goes on along the minus strand of JAFSZV010000064.1, from coordinate 4,602 downwards.
GCGGTGACGTTTTTCAGACCCTCGCGGACGAAGGCCTGCGCCAGCAGGGTGGCGGTGGTGGTGCCGTCGCCGGCGATGTCGTTGGTCTTGGTGGCGACCTCCTTCACAAGCTGGGCGCCCATGTTCTCAAAGGCGTCGTCCAGCTCGATGTCCCGGGCGATGGTCACACCGTCGTTGGTGATGAGGGGCGCGCCGTATTTCTTGTCAAGCACCACGTTGCGGCCCTTGGGGCCCATGGTGACCTTGACGGTGTTCGCAAGCTGATTGACGCCGCGCTCCAGCGCACGGCGGGCTTCTTCGCCGTAAAGAATTTCCTTGGACATAATAACTTACCTCCGGTAATTTTAGATTACGTAATTATTTGACGATGGCCAGGATGTCGCTCTGCTTGACGATGGTATATTCCACTCCCTCCATCTTGACCTCGGTGCCGCTGTATTTGCTGGTGATGACGTGATCGCCCACCTTGACCTCCATCTTGACGGGATGCTCGCCGTCCTTGATGCCGGGGCCAACGGCCACGACCTCGGCCACCTGGGGCTTCTCCTTGGCCGATCCGGTCAGGATGATGCCGCTGGCGGTGGTCTCCTCCGCCTCAACCATCTTTACGACGACTCTGTCCTGCAAAGGCATTAGTTTCATATACATAAACCTCTTTTCTGTATTTTTAGCACTCAATTTAAATGAGTGCTAACGCTTTGTTTTTATCATAGCATGATTTGCTGGAAATTCAACCCCTTTTCACAAGAAAATGGACAAAAAATTTTAAAAATATTTGTGAACGTCCGACAATCTCTGCTCGATTCTGCCAGAAAGGGCGTTTCTTTTTCCCTCTTTTCACCGCCGGACCGGCGTGATATAATAAAGAAAAAAAGGGGGGATTTTCATGGACCGGGACTTTTTCCGGTTTCTGGTGGGCGCGCAGCTCATGGAGGATTCCGGCCGGCGGTCGGCGCAGCGGCGCTATGTTCTGCGGGTCAAAAGCAAAAAGGACGGTTATGAGACCGATATGACGGTCACCGCCGCGTCCCTCGCTGCGGCGAAATCGCGCCTCCCGCCGGATTTTGTCTTTGTCCGGCTGGTCCGGATAGAATAGTGGAATAAAAGAGAGCAGACCGCCGGAGCGACGCCCCGGCGATCCGTTTTTTCAATACTGATAAATCCGTTTGACCCGCTTGGTCAGAAGGCACGTGGGATAGCTGAGATTCTGCCCTGTGAACTCCTGTAGCCGGGCCAGGGGCAGCAGCGTCCCGCCGGGAGTATAGCCGAAGATCGTGGCCGTATCCCCCACGGCCACGCCGGGGATGTCGGTGACATCTACCATGGTCTGGTCCATGGAGGTGGCCAGATAGGGCGCCGGCTTCTCCCGGATGAGCAGATAGCCGCTTCCCTGCCCCATGGGCCGGAAGATGCCGTCGGCATAGCCCACGTCCACAGTGGCGATGATCCGGTCGGTCTGCGCCACGTAATGATTGCAATAGCCGCAACTCTCGCCTGTGGGCAGGCGGTGGACATTGGTGACGAAGGCTCGCCACGAGATCCCCTCTTCCACCCTGAGCCAGTTGGTGCCGTCGTCCATGGAGTCATAGCCCATATACAGGCTGCCGGGCCGCACGTGAGTGGAGATCTTATCACCCCGGAACCAGGAGGTGGCCCCGGTGTTGCAGCAGTGGATATATCGGGGCGCAAAGCCCGCCGAACGCACCTGCTCCACCGCCCGCACAAACGCGGCATAGGCTACGCTTGTCTGAGGATCGTCGGTATAAGTGGCGTTGACGAAGTGGGTAAAGACCCCCGCCACCGCCACGTGGGGCAGCGTCTTCAGCAGAGAGAGAAGCTCCGCCAGCTCTTCGCCGCAGCGGACGCCAATGCGGTTCATACCGGTGTCGATGGTGATCTGCATCAGGGCGGTCACGCCCTGTTCCGCCGCGGCGCGGGAGACGGCAAGGGCGTTTTCCCGGCGAAACACCGGCAGCAACAGACGGTTCTTCACCGCCCAGGGCACGGCATGCCCGGGCGCGGGGCCCAAAAGCATGATGTCCGGTGACTGAAATCCCGCCTCGCGCAAGGCGATCCCCTCGCAGGTCTGGGCCACGGCCAGCACCTTCGCCCCCATATGATTCACCGCAAAATCGGCCATGGCCGCAAGGCCGATGCCGTAACCGTCGGCCTTCATCACGGGGATGATCTCCCGTTTTCCGGCAGCGGCCTGCACCTTGCGCCAGCTTTCCTTCATTTTTCCGAAATCAACTTCCAGATACGAATTGTACGGACCGATCTCCATAAACGTTTCTCCTTTGCGACGTTCCTTCCATTCGTATCTAAGATACTCCGTTTTTTCCGGTTTTTCAATAATAAAATAAAGAAAAAATTGCGTTTCAGGGTTGAATTGGCTTTCTAAAGAGGCTATAATAACAGTCAGAAATTCCCAGCGCGAAAGGGAGGAACCGGACGATGTATAAAGAAGCGCTCCGACCCGTGTGGGCTGAGATCGATCTCCGCAACTTCGATTACAACGTGAAAAGCATCCTCAAAAAGGTTGGGCCCGGCCGTCGGCTCATCGGCGTCATCAAAGCAGACGCTTACGGCCACGGCGCCGTGGAGTGCGCCCAGGTCCTGCGAGACAACGGCTGCCGGAGCTTTGCCATCGCTACGCTTCACGAAGCCATCGTCCTGCGGGAGGCCGGCGCAACGGAGGAGATCATCTGTCTGGGCCTGACCCCCGACATGTACGCCGACACTGTGGTGAAGTACGCTATCACCGCCGTCACCTGCTCGGAGCGCAACGCCCGCGCCATCTCCGACGAGGCCGTGAGGCAGGGCAGGCAGGCAGGCGTCCTCATCGCGGTGGACACCGGCATGGGGCGTATCGGTTATCAGGCCGAAGACGTGGAAAGGGCCGCAAAGGAGATTGCTGCCATGGAGCAGCTGCCCAACCTCACCGTAAAGGGCCTGTTCTCCCACATGAGCTCCGCCGACAAAAGCGACAAAACTTACGCCATGCTCCAGGCCAGCCGCTACAGGGCTTTTTACGAGGGCATCGCCGCACGAGGCGTCAAGCTGCCCATGCGGACTTTCGCCAACTCGGCCTCCATCATGGAGATCCCCGACGTGTATTACGACGCTGTCCGCCCCGGCATCATCCTTTACGGCTGCTATCCCTCTGACGAGGTGTGCCGGGAGGAGCTTGACATCCGTCCTGTCATGAGCGTAAAAGCCAATATTATTTTTCTTAAGGACGTTCCCGTCGGCTTCTCCGTGAGCTATGGCCGCAAATATATCTCAAAAAAGCCCGCCAGGATCGCTACCATCGCCCTGGGCTATGCCGACGGCTATTCCCGCGCCTATTCTTCCCAGGCAAAGGTCATCGTAAACGGCGTCCTCTGCCCCATTGCCGGAAACATCTGCATGGATCAGTGCATGATCGACGTCACCGAGGTGCCCGACGTGAAGTTGGGGGACGAGGTCATTGTCATGGGCTCCGACGGCAAGCTCAGCGTCACCGCCGACGACATCGCCCGCGCCACCGGCACCATCAACTACGAAATCACCTGCGCCTTCGGCCAGCGCCTGCCCAAGGTCTTCATCAAGTAAATACCGCCAAACAAAATGACCGGCGGCAGGAGATTCCTGTCGCCGGTTTTTGCGGGATCCAAATCAACCTGTTTGCCGAAGCCGGCGGATTTCCTCCTGCAAATTGGAAGGAATCCGCTCCGCATGGGCACCGTCCATCTGCGTATGAAGGTCACCACCGGATTGGGCGCTTTTATTCAAAGCGCATATGCCGCGGCGCGATCTCTTTCGCCATTTGATTCTCCCCAATCCCCATCCCGCAGCAGACCGGGATCATACGATTGATTCATAATGATTTTGCATGAATTTCTTTTTGTGTTTAAGACCACAAAATGCTCCACACCACGAAATCCACCTTTTTCAATTGGGAAAAGCCCGTGTCGGGATAGACCTCGTCGAAGAGTTGGGCTGCTGTGCGGCCGCTTTTGGAGCGGAGATAGCGGTCGTACCACCACTGCAATTTTTCATAGGCCTCCACGATTTTTTCCACCCGGCGGATGCCCTGCTCCAGTGCCAGCGGGCGGATGCCCATGCTGCCCAAAATCTGGCTGTCCCACACCGGGAGCCGGGGATCGACGGCCGACGCCAGCTTGCTGGCCGTGGCGGGGTCGAGGATCCCAAAGGCGCGAAACAGATCCATCAGCGCCATATCAAAGGAGACCGGACGGCCTTTGTGTTCCTCCAGCCACGCAAAGCAAAAGCGGAGATAGTCCCGATCCTTTTGACGCAGCTTGAAGTGGCTGACAAAGGCGCGGCGGAAATGCCGGTCCTCCGACACGTCCCGGTCGTAAAGCGCCGCCCGCAGCCAGGCGTATTGCTCCACCCGGCGGCCGCAGGTCTCCAGCGCGGCCTGCGCTTCTTCCCGGTCGATCTGTTCCAGCATTCCCCTCAGTCGAGTAGGCAAACTCGACACTCCTTTCAAAATATTATCCGTGAAAGGCTTGCCTGTTACCCCTCACAGAACCGTACATGCGGTTTTCCCGCATACGGCTCTTCAAACCAGCGTCGGTTTCCAGTTCCAGATATCTT
>JAFSZV010000001.1 GCA_017455565.1 Clostridia bacterium | reverse complement strand
TCCGGACGTAGTCCTGCTCGATGGTGTTCGCATCGTTGGACAGGGCGGAGAGATAGCGCGCGCTATTCTCGCCGGAGAAGGCCTGAATACCCTTTTCCAGCAGCCGGTCAAAGACATATTTGCGGTATTGCTGCATCGCCCTGGCACGGAATCTGGAGAGGAACGTCCGGTCGAGCGCCCAGGCGATCAGCATCAGCGCAAAGCCGATGCCCGCGATGAACAGCAGTGTGCCGAAACGGATCGTGGTATCGCCGGAGATCAGATCGGAGATTCCCTTGATCGTCCATGAGATCACGAGCTCCGACACCGCTGTGAGAAACGCCGCGAGCACGGTTATCACGAGATTGAACTTGTTGTTTCGGAACAATTCTTTTACAAACGGGCGCCGCAGCGCCTGGATCTCTTTTTTCGTCATCGGATATCCCTCCTGCATGGCTCATCAGTAGCGGATGATGTAGTACAGCACGTAGGCCCAGCTGAGCAGGCCGTGGAAAATGGCCCAGCCGATGGAATGCCACGCGGTATAGCTGATGACCATGGCCAGGGCGCTGCCAAAGGTAATGCCGGATTTTACGGTTTTTTTCACAACGGTTTTCTTCTCGTCTTCCATTGTATTTCCCTCCAAAAAACAGAATCTCGTTTTCACATATCCAGGTCTTGGTGCCGTTATTCTTCTTCGGCTATTTCTCTCCAAAGAGCGGCAAATGCCTCATTGTCAAATTGGCTTACCGCGTTGCGCACACCGTCCATGGCCGTCGCCCCCAAGTCATCGTGGGCGCTGGCGCCCTCAATGCGGGTGATAAAGCGGATATCGCTTTCGTCATAGCTGGGAGAAGCGTCAAAGAATGCGGCAAGCTCCTTGGCTTTGATCAAGGTCTCACGGGCCTCGTCACGCTTCCCTGACAGGAACTGCGAAGCGGCAAGCGCGGCGAGAAAAACAGCGCAGACTTTGTCGAAGTAATTTGGCTTGTCCGCTTTTCGCAGCCCCTGAAAGAGCTCGATCCCCCAACTCAGGATCGCCTGTGCGGAAGCGTGATCTCCGCGCTTCAGGTAGACGTTCATATAGCCGATGATCGTGCTGACCAGATCGGACAGCAGCTTTGCAAGGGCCTCCGACAGAAACGGCGCCGCCTCCTCAACCCGATCGTTTTGGGCCAGGATATGACCGATCCGGGGGCTGTACACCCCGTCTGCGTTATGGGCTTTCCAAAGCTCGATGGCCTTGTCCGTTTCGTCCAGCCCCAGATAGGTTTGCGCGATCCTTCCGTAGATCGTCTGCTCACTGATCTGCGGATCTTCGTTTTGGCTCAGCAGCAGACGGGACTGCTCCAGAAGCTCCAGCGCGCGGTGAAACAGGGCCTTGTCCCCGCTGTCATAGCCAAACGCACTATACAGCGCGGCGCTCTGGGAGACGATCTGAAAGGAGTGCGGATACTTCTTGAGCGCCTTCTCCGCCTCCGCAAGCCCCTCCAAGTCCTTTTGGCGGCGGTATTCCCGCAGCCGTTTTACCGTCGCTTCCAGGCGGTTGTCCTTCATCTCATAGCCCAGCAAAACATCCACGGAGGTATCGAAAAAATCAGCCATCGAAACGATCAGCTCCAGCTCCGGGATCGACATCTTTGCCTCCCACTTATATACCGCGCCTGCCGTCACCCCTAAAGCCTGGGCAAGCTGCTCCTGGGTCAGCGATCGCTCTTTGCGGAAGGCGCGGATGTTCTCTGCCAGCATCATCTTCATGTGCCCGCCTCCTCTGTGTTTCTGCAGATGATTATACTGCACGAAAACCGAAAAGGCAACAGACCGATCATATCAATTGAATTTTATATTTTCCTGCTGTCAGTAAGATTTCGCTGTTTGTTGGCAAGTAGAAGAATCAATAGAGACAACAATCCAAAAACGTACCTGCAAAAGCCGGAAGGAGGCACTTCCTTACGAAGCGCCTCCTTCCAGCGGGTCTTTTGAGAAAATGATCCTATTCCCGCACCGGTTCAAAGCTGCACACGCCCGCGTCCATGCGGAAAAGGCGGCCCATGGGCAGCGACAGCGTGGGGGTGCAGTGCCCGCAGCGGACGTCCATGATGGTGGGCTTTCCGGCGGGGGCGATCAGTTCCTCAAAGACCTGCGGAAGCTGCAGCCCTGTTTTGGGCTCTTCCCTTTCCTCGCAGCCGGTAAAGGCGCCCAGCAGGATGCCGTCGGCGTCGTCCAGCTTGCCGGCGTTGCGGAGATTGGTCAACATGCCGTCGATCTTATAAGGCGGCTCCCGGATCTCTTCGATGAACAGGATCTTTCCCCGGGTGTCGATCTCGTAGGGCGTGCCCAGCGAGGCGGCCATCAGAGTAAGATTGCCGCCGCACAGACGGCCTTTGGCTTTTCCGCCCACCAGCGTCTGCCGGGGATAATCCGCCGGATTCTCGTAATCAATGGTCTGGCCGAAGAGCATGGCCTTGACGAAATCCATGCTGAACTCGTCCAGCGGATCCCTGTCCGGCGTGCCCCAGGCGCCCACCATGGGCATGTGATAGGCCTCCATGCCGCAAAGCTTGTTAAGGGCGCAGATCATGGCGGTGACGTCGCTGTAGCCGCCGAAAAATTTGGGGTGCTTTTTAATGGTTTTCCAGTCCAACAGCGGCAGGATGCGGTGGAAGCCGTAGCCGCCCCGGGTGGCGACGATGCCCTTAATGCTGTCGTCGGCAAAGGCGGCGTTGATGTCTGCGGCGCGGACGGCGTCATTTCCGGAAAGATAGCCGTGTTTCGCCGTGGCGCTGGGATAGATCACCGGCTCCAGATCGAGCGCACGGACGTTGGCCGCCAGCTCCTCGGATGTCAGGCTGGTGGGGCTGGAGCCACAGAGCACGGCCAGCCGGTCACCGGGTTTAAGGGGTTTGGGTCGGATCATACTTGTCCTCCTTATCGAAATTGGGGAGCCTGCGCGGGCCCCCCAATCGGGTCTTACGGATCTTATTTGTTCTCCATGGCCTTTTTGAACTCTTCGATCAGCATCGGCGTCACCTTGAACAGGTCGCCCACGATGCCGTAATCGGCGATCTCGAAGATGGGGGCGTTCTCGTTCTTGTTGACGGCGATGATGCACTCGGAGTCGGACATGCCGGCCTGATGCTGGATGGCGCCGGAGATGCCCAGGGCGATATACACGCGGGGACGGACGGTCTTTCCGGTCTGGCCCACCTGATGGTCGGCGGTGATCCATCCGGCGTCGACGCAGGCGCGGGAAGAGCCCACGACGCCGTGCAGAACGTCGGCCAACTCTTCAGCCAGCTTGATGCCGCCCTGAATGTCCTTGGAAATGCCGCGGCCTACGGAAACGATGACCTCGGCGCCGGTCAGGTCAACCAGCTTGCGGGCCTCCTTGACGGTCTCCAGCACCTGGGTGCGGATGTCGGATGCGGCCAGCCTGACCGCGGGCTTGGAGATGACGGCGCTGTCGGCGCGCTTCTGATCGAAGGGCGCTTTCTTCATAACGCCGGGACGCACAGTGGCCATACAGGGACGGAAGCGGGGACAGATGATGGAAGCCATCAGGTGGCCGCCGAAGGCAGGACGGGTCATCTTCAGGTCGCGGGATACATCGTGGGGCTTTCCCAGCACAATGGCGCTTCCCAGACCGGCGATCTTCTCTTCGGGCAGGGTGGAAGCCTCCCGCAAAAAGTCTTTATAAATGCCCATATCCACATCTAGATGGGTGCAGTCGGCGCACAAGCCCGTGTGCAGGCGGGCGGCGCAGCGGGGCGCCAGATCGCGGCCGATGTTGGTGGCGCCCACCAGCAGGGCCTCTGGCTTGCGCTCCACCACCATGTCGCAGATGACCTTGGCGTAAGCGTCGGTGGTATAATCCTTCAGCAGGGGATGCTCGCAAACGATGATCTCGTCGGCGCCGTAACCGGCCAGCTCGCGCGCCAGCCCCTCGACCTTGTCGCCCAGCAGCAGGCCGTACAGACGGACGCCCAGCTCGTCGGCCAGCTTGCGTCCTTCGGAAATCAGCTCGAAGTCGGTGGGCATCAGCACGCCCTGGCGCTGCTCGCAGAAGACCCACACATCTTTGAATTCTTCCAAAACGGTATTTTTGAACTCAGACATTCCTGTAATCTCCTTTCCATCAAATGATGTGCTTGCCGACGAGGATATCCGCCAGCTTTTCGCACGCGGCTCTGTCCGCGCCTTCCAGCATCATGCCTGCGCCCTTCTGGGGAGGCGTAAAGGAGGTCAGAATGTTGGTGGGAGAGCCGGCCAGACCAATGGTGTCGGCCTCGATCAGGGGGTCGTCCTTCAGACGGGGATAGTCAAAAACCTGCATGGGCTTGCTGTAAGCATCCACGATGCCGCCGACGCTCATGTAACGGGGTTCATTAAGCTCCTTGATGCAGGTGAGCAGACAGGGGGTCTGGACCTTGACGGTCATATAGCCGTCTTCCAGCATACGCTTGACGACGATCTCGTTGCCCTCTTTCTTTATGTCGGCAACATAGGAAACCTGTGGAATGTTCAGCTTCTCGGCGATCTGGGGGCCCACCTGAGCGGTGTCGCCGTCGATGGCCTGACGGCCGCAGAAGACGATATCGTCCTGCTCAAGTCCGATGGCGTTGATGCCGGCGGCGATGATTTGGGATGTGGCGAAGGTGTCCGAGCCGCCAAACTCACGGCCGGAAATCAGGACGGCGTCGTCGCAGCCCATGGCGATCAGCTCGCGGAGCATGCCCTCTGCGGGGGGCGGGCCCATGGTGACGGCGGTGACGCGGCAGCCGGTCTCATCCTTCAGCTTCAGAGCGGCTTCAATGGCGTTTTTATCGTCGGGATTGGTGATGGTCTGCATGGATGCGCGATTCAGGGTGCCGTCGGGATTGACAGCCACCTTACCGGAGGTATCCGGAACCTGCTTGACACAAACAATGATTTTCATAGTTTACTTACCTCCTGCTTATTTCACACCGAGATTGCTGGCAATGACCATTTTCTGGACTTCCGAGGTTCCCTCGTAGATCTCGGTGATCTTCGCGTCGCGCATCATGCGCTCCACGGGATATTCACGGGTATAGCCGTAGCCGCCAAAGAGCTGGACGGCGCGGCGGGTGACGTCGGAAGCGGCTTCAGCGGCAAAGAGCTTGGCCATGGCGGCATCCATGCTGTAAGAGACCTTGCTGTTTCTGGCGTGCTCCTCCTTCTTCATTGCGGCGGCATAGACCAGATACTGGGCGGCCTGCATGCGGGTGTGCATATCGGCCAGCTGGAACTGGGTGTTCTGGAACTGGCTGATGCGCTTACCGAACTGGACGCGCTCCCTGGTATACTTGATGGCCTCTTCCACGGCGCCCTCGCCTAGGCCCAGCGCCTGAGCGGCGATACCGATACGTCCGCCGTCCAGAGTCTTCATGGCGATCTTGAAGCCGTCGCCGACCTTGCCCAGCAGGTTCTCCTTGGGAACGATGCAGTCTTCGAAGATCAGGTCGCAGGTCGAGGAGCCGCGGATGCCCATTTTCTTCTCATGCTTGCCCTGCGAGAAGCCGGGGAAGGTCCTCTCCACGATAAAGGCAGAGATCTCCTTGACCTTGCGGCCGCGCTTGTCGGTGGCGGTGCCGGTAACGGCGATGATGATAAAGACGTCGGCCACATTGCCGTTGGTGATAAAGCACTTCGAGCCGTTCAACACATAATGGTCGCCCTCCAGCACGGCGGTGGTCTGCTGGCCCTGGGCGTCGGTGCCGGCGCCGGGCTCGGTCAGGCCAAAAGCGCCGATCCACTCGCCGGAGCACAGCTTGGGCAGATATTTCATCTTCTGCTCCTCGGTGCCATTTTCAAAGATGGGGGCGGCGCACAGGGATGTGTGGGCGGAAACGATGACCGCGGTGGTGCCGCAGACCTTCGCCAGCTCCTCCACGCACATGACGTAGGCCAGCGGGTCGGCGCCCGCGCCGCCGTATTCTCTGGGGAAATAGGTGCCCATCATGCCCAGCCTGGCCATTTTTTTCACGGTCTCCATGGGAAATCGCTCTTCCTCATCGATCTCCTGGGCCAAAGGCTTGACTTCGTTCTCCGCAAACTCCCGGTACATTTTACGAAGCATCTCATGCTCTTTGCTCAAAACAAAATCCATAATTACCCTCCTTGCGCTTGCGCGCAATCCTTCATCAACTTTATTTTGTATAGTCGTAAAAGCCCTTGCCGGTCTTCCGGCCCAGCAGGCCGCCGCGCGCCATCTTGCGAAGCAGCAGCGCGGGACGGTACTTGTCGTCGCCGGTCTCGCGGTGCAGGGTCTCCATAATGGCCAGGCACACGTCCAGGCCGATGAAATCGCCCAGCGCCAGCGGGCCCATCGGGTGGTTGGCTCCCAATTGCATGGCCTTGTCGATGTCCTCGACAGAGGCGACGCCGGTCTCCACCAGGCCGATGGCTTCGTTGATCATGGGGATCAGGATCTTATTGACTACAAAGCCGGGAGCTTCGGACACTTCCACGGGATCCTTGCCGATCTCGCGGGAGAGGTTGTAAATGAAATCAAAGGTCTCCTGCGTGGTGTTGGCGCCGCGGATGACCTCCACCAGCTTCATGCTGGGAACGGGATTGAAAAAGTGCATGCCGATGACGGGATGGGTCAGGCCGTTGCCCATCTCGGTAATAGAAAGAGAAGAGGTATTGGACGCGAAGATGGTCCCGGGCTTGCATATGGCGTCCAACTCGCAGAGCAGCTCGCGCTTGGTGGCCATGTCCTCCCTGACGCATTCGATCACCAGATCGGCGTCGGCAGCGGCGGACTTTTCCTCCACCAGTACGCGGCTCAGCAGATCTTCCTTGGCCTCGGCGGTCATTTTGCCCCTCTGAACGCGCTTTTCCAGCGAGGCCGCCAGCCGATCCTTGTGCTTTTGAGCGGAAGCGACGCTGCTGGCATACATCAGCACGGTGTGGCCGCTTGCGGCGAAGACCTGCGCGATGCCGCTTCCCATGGTTCCCGCTCCGAAAATTGCTACCTTCATGTTCAGGTTCCTCCTCTTTTATAATTTTGGGAAACGATTGTTTGCCTGTCTCTGTCAAAGATAAAAGGCGACGCGGAAAACCGCGTGCCGCATGATTGCAGGCCGGCGCATCCGACAGGTGGTCAAAAGCCGTCACGCTTCTCTGCGCACGATCCTTGCAAGGGAAATCAGCGTAGCCCATTGCCTGATCCCCTCCCTGCCCAAGCTCAGGCGCATGCCGCATTTCCGGCTCATGACCGCAGCAGGGTCATAATTCACGTTCCCGGACTAGATCGTATGCACCGTGCCCGCCTCCCAAATTACGCAGCGGGAGTGCTGTCACCTTTTATCTTTAACAAAGCGTTTGCCTTGTATTCAGCGGTTGATAAACGGGTCGGCTTTGCGCTTTTCCAGAAACGCGCCCATGGCGTTCTTCTGGTCGACAGTCTCGAAGCAGGAACCGAACAGTTCTTCTTCGATGACAATGGCTCTGTCCATATCCACCTGCAAGCCCTCGTTCACCGCTTTTTTGACGGCGCGGACGGCGATGGGCGCGTTGGCCGCAATGCGGCTTGCCAGCTTCATGGCCTCGTCCATCAGGGTCTCCACGGGATAAATGCCCTGCACCAGGCCGATGGCCAGCGCCTCGGGCGCCTTGACCTTGCGGGCGGTATAGAGCAGTTCCTTGGCGCGGCCCACGCCGATCAGACGGGCCATGCGCTGAGTTCCGCCGAAGCCCGGCGTGATGCCCAGACTCACCTCGGGCTGTCCGAAGACCGCCGTTTCAGAGGCAAGACGGATATCGCAGCTCATGGCCAGCTCGCAGCCGCCGCCCAGCGCAAAGCCGCACACGGCGGCGATGGTGGGAACGGGCAGCGTCTCCAGCTTGCGGAACACGTCGTTGCCCAGCTTGCCGAAGGCCCGGCCCTCCGTCTTGCTCAGGCCACTCATCTGCCCGATATCAGCTCCGGCTACGAAGGCCTTTTCCCCCACGCCGCGCACGATCAGGCATCGCACCACATCCGGATCCGCCAGATCCAGCGCCTCGCCCAGTTCGCGGATGACCTGGTCGTTCAGCGCGTTGAGCGCAGCGGGGCGCGCCACGGTAAGGATCCCCACATTGCCTTCCACGGAGAATTGCACGAACTCCATAGCAAAGACCTCCTGTTCTATTCGGCTGACCGGGCGTGAGATATCTCACGCCCGATCATCCATAGATTCATTATAATGGTTTGTGTCAAGTTTGTCAAAGACGAAACGATGTTTTCCGTTTATTTTTGTGAAAAATCCCGAAAAATTCCACGGTTTGTTTTAAATCCTGCTTTTCAGCGATCTCCGGCCTCAGACGCGTTCTACGACCACGGCTTCTCCCATGCCGCCACCGATGCACAGCGAGGCGACACCGTATTTGCTGCCGCGCTTCTGCATCTCATAGCAAAGGGTAACCAGGATGCGGGCGCCGGAAGCGCCAATGGGATGGCCTAGCGCGATAGCGCCGCCGTTGACGTTGACGTTGTCGGGAGTGAGGCCCAACTCCTTGTTGACGGCGGCGGCCTGCGCGGCAAAGGCTTCGTTCAGCTCGAACAGGTCGATGTCCTTCGTCTCAAGCCTGGCCTTCTTCAGCGCCTGACGGACAGAGGGGATGGGTCCAGTGCCCATATAGGCGGGATCGACGCCCACGGAACCGGTGGAAACGATCCTTGCCATGGGCTTAAGGCCATTGGCCTTGACGAACTCGCCGGAGGCCACCACGGCGGCGGCGGCGCCATCGTTAATGCCGGAGGCGTTGCCGGCGGTGACCGTGCCGCCGTCTCGCTTGAAGGCGGGCTTCAGCTTGGCCAGCCCCTCAACAGTGGTGCCGGCGCGGGGATGCTCGTCCTTGTTGAAGACGATGGGATCGCCCTTGCGCTGGGGAATGATCACGTCCACGATCTCATCGCTGAACCGGCCGCTGTCGCGGGCGGCCACGGCGCGCTGCTGGCTGCGGGCGGCCAGCCCGTCCTGCATTTCGCGGGTGATGCCGTATTTCTCGGCCACGTTCTCGGCGGTGATGCCCATGTGATAGTCGTTGAAGACATCCCACAGGCCGTCGTTGACCATTACGTCGGTCATGGTGGTGTTGTTCATGCGGGCGCCCCAACGGGTGGTGTTGACGGCGTAGGGCGCCATGCTCATGCTTTCCATTCCGCCGGCCACGACGCATTCGGCCTCGCCGGCCAGAATGGTGCGGTAAGCCAAAGAAACGGCGTGCAGTCCGGAGCCGCAGACCTTGTTCAACGTGGTGCAGGGGGTCTCGATGGGAATGCCTGCCTTCAAAGCTGCCTGACGAGCGGGGTTCTGTCCCAGACCGGCCTGCAGCACGTTGCCGAAAAAGACCTCGCAGACATCGGCGGCGTCCACGTTGCCGCGCTTCAGCGCTTCCTTGATGACGATCGTGCCGAGCTCGACGGCGGGGGTGCTTCTCAATGCGCCGCCAAAACTGCCGACGGCGGTGCGGGCCATGCTTACCAGATAAACTTCTTTCATGGGAATACACTCCTTTTCTGAATTATGATTCGATCGTTTCGCCGACTGTGGGTCTTCCCACCGAATTTCTACCATTATAACAAAATTTTCTATTTATGGCAACATGAAATTACCATATTTTATGCTTTCTCCTACAAATCCCCATGTTTCTGTGGGTTTTGCTGAAATCTTGCCGGAATCCTTCGTTTCTCGTCACAGGTGTCCTTTCCGCCGCAACAGAAAAGCGGCCTGCGCCAAATACCGGCGCAGGCCGCTTGCAGTCTGTTTGTATGCTCCGAAGCCTATTTGTGATATTTCCCGCCCGAAAGGATGGAGAGGGCGCGATAGAGCTGTTCCAGCGTCATCACTCTTGCCAGATGATGAGGAAAGGTCATGGGCGACATGGACAGCCGCAGCGCGGCCTCCCGCTTGAGCCCCTCGTCCAGTCCCCGGGACGAGCCGATGAGGACGCAGACCCTCGACACGCCGCCGGTCTGAAGCTGCCCCAGCTTTTCGGCCAGCGCCTCGCTGGACATCCCCTTCCCCTCGACGCACATGGCAATGACAAAGCTCCCCGGCAGCAGGGCGGCCCGGATCCTTTCCGCCTCCTTTTCCAGCGCGCCGGGGCGGTCGGACTCTTCGTCAAGCTGCAAGATCTCCAGCCTGCAAAAGGCGCCCAGGCGCTTTTGATATTCCCTGCAGGCATCCTGATAAAACCGCTCCTTCAGTTTTCCCACGCAGATCAAACGCATCTGAAGCACGCGTTCCCCTCCTTCAGAAAAACACGGGATCGCACATCCCGTCCCGCGGTGCCAGCACCAGTTCCGCCCGCAGCTCCGCCTTTTCCAGCGCGACGGAGGCTGCCTCCATTGCCAATCCGGGGCAGTTGTTTTCGGCGCTCAGATGCGCCAAGATCAAAGTCTCGGTCCCCTCCCGGCAAAGCCCCGCCGCCACCTGTGCAGCAAAGGCGTTGGACAGATGCCCCCAGTCCGAAAGGATCCGCAGCTTGAGCGGATAGGGATATGGCCCTCTTTTCAGCATCGCCTCGTCGTGATTGAACTCCAGCACCACGACGCGGCTGCCCTGAAGGGCCGCGAAAATCTCGCCCGTCACGGTGCCGGTGTCGGTACAGAAGGCCACGCTTTCCCGCCCTTCGCCCAGCACATAGCCGCAGCTCCCCGGCGCGTCGTGCAGGGTGGAAAAGGTGCGGACAAGGCAATCGCCCAGAAGCAGCGTCTCCCCCGGCGCAAACAGGATCCGCGGCGGATCAGGCGGGAGCTTGGCTGCGATGGCGGCGTAAGTATCATAAGAACAGACCAGAACGGCGCGGCTGTGCTTCATCAGAACGGGCAGAGCCGAAACGTGGTCGCTGTGGCTGTGAGTGACGAGCACGTGGGTCAGGTCGCCCACGCCCATCCCCAGCCGGCGAAGCTGTGTCGAAAGATACCGGTCGTTTTTCCCCGCGTCGATCAGGATCCGCTGCCGGCCGCAGCAATAAAAGGCGCTGTTGCCCGAGCTGCCGCTGGCCAGCGTACAAAAATATGTCATACTGCTCTCCAAAAAGCAAAGCACACTCCGGCGCGCTGTGCGCTCCGCAATGTGCTTGCCGTATCGTTTTCAGTTTGCCTTGGGAATGGGAGCGGCGGCAGGCTCTTCGCTGACACGGCTGATGTCGGCGCCCAGCTTGCGGAGCTTCTCCACCAGATCCTCATAGCCCCGCTCGATATAGGCGATCTCTTCGATCTCGGTGGTGCCCTCGGCGGCAAGCCCGGCGATCACCAGCGCGGCGCCCGCCCGCAGGTCGCTGGCGCGCACCGGCGCGCCAGTAAGCACTTCCACGCCCTCGATCACGGCCACCTTGCCGTCTACCTGGATCTTCGCGCCCATCCGGCGCAGCTCGTCGGAATAGCGGAAGCGGCTCTCCCACACGCCCTCGGTGATCACCGAGGTTCCCTCCGCCAGACAGAGCACGGCGGCAAGCTGGGGCTGCATATCGGTGGGGAATCCGGGATAGGGCAGTGTCTTGACCTGCAGCTTGCGCAACGGCCCGCTGCGGGTGACGCGGATGCTGTCATCCTCCTCCTCGATCACGGCTCCCATCTCCTCCATCTTAGCAGTGATGCAGTCCATGTGCTTGGGGATGACGTTGCGGACCAGCACGCTGCCGCCAGTGGCGGCCACCGCCGCCATAAAGGTTCCCGCCTCGATCTGATCGGGGATGATGGAATAGGTGCCGCCGTACAGCCGCTCGACGCCGCGGATCTTGATCACGTCGGTGCCCGCGCCCATGATGTCGGCGCCCATGGAGTTGAGGAAGTTGGCCAGATCGACGATATGGGGCTCCTTGGCGGCGTTTTCGATCACCGTCTGTCCCTCGGCCAGACAGGCCGCCAGCATGATGTTCATGGTTGCGCCCACGCTCACCACGTCCAGATAGACGCTGGCCCCGTGAAGCCCGCCTTTCGAAGCGTCGGCAAACACAATGCCGTTGCGTGTCTCAATGGCGGCGCCCAGCGCCTCAAAGCCCTTCATGTGCTGGTCGATGGGGCGCACCCCGCCGAAATTGCAACCGCCGGGCATGGCTACCTCGGCCTTGTGAAACCGGCCCAGAAAGGCGCCGATCAGATAATATGAAGCGCGCATCTTGCGGTTGAGTTCGCTGACGGCGGAATACTTGTTCAGGCCGCGGCTGTCGATCTCAATGGTGTCGTGATTGATGACGCGAACGCCAATGCCCAGCTCCCTCAAAATTTCCATCTCGATGACCACGTCCCGCACCATGGGAATGTTCTCCACCCGGCAGACGCCGTCGACCAGCAGAGCGGCGGGAATGATGGCGACGGCCGCGTTTTTCGCGCCGCTCACCGTCACCTCACCAAAGAGCGGTTTCCCGCCGTGAATGACGAATTTATCCAAAGAGGAGTCCCCCTTTTATTTTCGTTGATCTGAGCATATGGGGCTATTTCCCATATTGCTTTTATGATAGTATACCACATGCTGCGGGAAATAAAAAGCCCCTGCCGAAAATTTTTCCTGTTTTTCCCGTCAAAAGACCATTTGTTTCCCCGTCAGGCCGTTGAGATAAACGAAGCCGCCTTCGGTCTGTGCCTCCCACACAGGCACCAGCACCATGGATTGTGCGTCCTCGCTCTGGAGGACATAGCCCGCCCGAAGACGCTGGACGCGCTTGAGACCCCGGCTCTCCAGCAGGTCGCACAGCGCCAGCACAAGCTGGGCGCGGGGCTTTTCCACGGCGCTCTCCTCTCGGACTTCTCCCATCAGCCACCGTCCATGTACGGCAAGATCTCCGGTTTCGGCGGCGCACGCCAGCCGACAGTTGAAAACGGGCCGCTTCTGATAGGTCTGGGTCAGGGTGATGCCGCTCCCCGTCACCTCCACCGCGACGTCTTTCATGGGAATGCCGCCCTCGGCAAGGCAGCTGCGGACGCTCTCGCCGTCGAAATACGCTGTCCCGCGGAGGCGGATCTCAATGGCGCCGCCCCGGCGGAAGCTCAGTTCGCCGGTGTCGTTCCCATAGATCACCACGCCGCCGCCGGGCTCGGTGCTTTCCGTCTGACCCAGCAGCTTTTCCGCCGCGGCCCGTTCGGCCGCGGGGTCGCGTTCAATGCGAAAGGAGCCGCTTTTCTGCGGCATGGACAGCACGTCCTCCAGCCTCAGGTCGATCCCCCGGGCCGCGGCAACGGCCACAGCGTTTTCGGCGGCGGCGTGGGCGATGGTCCTCTGCTGCCAGAGCTGCCGGACAATGTTTCCCGCCAGGATCAGGTCGGCCGCCAGCAGCAGAAGGATCAGCCATTTCCGGATCTTTTTCCATTCCATGCTCAATCCTCCGTTACCCGGCAGACCGCCGGCTCAAAAACGCCCGGCTCCCGCTCCAGAAGCCGCACACACAGCCGCGCCCGCCCCTCGGGCAACGCGGCGGACACCTTGGAAAGTGGCATCAGCAGCAGGCTTTCGCCGGTCTCCAGCACCCGCGGCGAAGCCATCAGATCAGTGAGAATGCCGTCCCGCACCACGGCGGCGGCCCAAAGACCCTCGCTCCGTTCAAAAAAGCGGCCGCCCTCTTGGAGCCCGAACCGCAGCGCCAGCGCGCCGTCCGCCTCCCGGCGAAGCTCCTCAAGACTGAGCGTGCCGCTGGATCCGGTGAGCGACCAGATCTGTTCCAGCAGATAGGCGATCTTTCGGCAGACCTCCGCTTCCATTTCCGGCCCCCTGGTCGCGCTCAGATCCAGATCGGCCTCGCCGGTATAGTGCAGATCCCCCGTGCCGCTGACGCGAACGGTGCTGCGTCCCTCTACATAGACCAGATTGCCCTCGGCATCGGGATAGACCTTGGAAAGATAAGCGTTCATGCCCAGCGCAGTCAAAACGTTCTGAGGCAGCTCGCCCTTCTGGGCGAACTCCGCCAGCGTTACCAAAACCTCTTCCGCCGAAAAGACCCGGTCAATCAATACCTCGTCGGCAGCCAGCGGCGTTTGCTCCGTCCCCGCCAAAACGGCGTTGACCTCCCCCGCGGCGCCGCAGATCTTGCGGAGCTCCTCGGCGGAAGCCACCGTCCCGGCCTGCCAGCGCCCGCCCGTCTCGTCGGTGAACAGGGCAATCACGTTTTCATGATCCAGCGTGATTACGGTCCGGCGGATCATAACGTCCCCGTCCGTCCCGGTGCCGCCGCTCCAGATCCGCAAAAGCGCCAGCGGCTGGGGTGCATGATACTGCACCAGCACCGCCGGCGGCCTCATCCGGCGCAGGTACTCTTCTTCTTCCATGGGCAAAAGGGTTCCGGCCGAGCCCAGCGCTTCCAGATAAAATGGCTCGGCCTGCTGATACAGCAGTTCGTAATCCGCCTTTTGCAGAGGTTGCCAGACGCCCCCTTCGCAAAACACGGCCAGCTGTTCGGGATAGGCCGCCGTCTGGGCGGCGCTCAGGCGGAGCCGCCCATTTTCGCCGTCGGTCTCCGCCGCGTCGATCCGTCCGCCGGAGCGGCTGGTACGCATGCTCAGAAACATGGTGGCGCCCGTCAGCAGAAGCATGAGCGCCAAAAGGGCCGCCAGCAGGGTGTTTTTCAGCCGCTCAGTCATGGCGATCCCCGCCTTCCGCCGCGGGCAGCCACAGCGTTACCACGCTGCCCTTGCCGTATTCGCTGTCAAAGGCAATGCTGCCGCCGTGGGTCTCCGCAATCTGCCGCGCAATGGCCAGGCCCAGGCCAGTGCCGCCGCTCTCGCGGGAGCGGGCCTTGTCCACCCGGTAAAACCGCTCAAAGATCCGGGGCAGATCCGCCTTGGGCACGCCGATGCCCGTGTCCTCCACCCGAAGGAACACGCGGCCGCCTTCGCTGCCGCAGGTGACGGTGATGCTGCCGTCGGGCTTGTTGTATTTGATGGCGTTGGTGAGGATGTTCACCACCACCTGCTGGATGCGTTCGGCATCGCCCACGGTGCCGGGCAGGGCGTCGGGAAGCCGCGCGGTCAGCGTCAGACCGCGGTTTTTGGCCTCCATCTCCATGGCTTGCACGGCTTTTTTCCCGATGGACAGCAGATCCATGGGCTCCATCTTCATCTCCATGCGGTTGTAATCCAGCCGCGTCAGGGTCAAAAGATCCTTGACAATGCGGGTCATCCGGTCGGCCTCGCTGCTGATGACGCTCAAAAACCGCACCTGAGTCTCCCGGTCGATATCGTCGGCGCTCATCAGGGTCTCGGCATAGCCCCGCACATTGGTCAGCGGCGTCCGCAGCTCATGGGACACGTTGGCCACGAACTCCCGGCGGCTTTCGTCCAGCTTCTGTTGCTCGGTAACGTCGTGCAGCACGGCCATCAGCCCCTGGCTGTCGGCGCCCAGACGGATGGGAGCGAAATAGATCTTCAAAAACCGCTGGTTGGCGGCAAAGTCCACCTCGATGGAGCGGCCGTCCTGCGCCAGATCCTCCTGCTGCACCTGCACGTTGGGGAACACCTCTTCATAGGTGCTTTCGGCAGTGAGATGCTTGCCCAGCAAAAGCTCGGCCGCCGGGTTGGACTGCAGCAGCCCGCCCTCGTTGTCAAAGGCCACCATGCCGTCGGCCATGTGGCGGAAGAGGGTGTCCAGTTTGTTGCGCTCCTCCTCCACCTGCCGCAGGGTGGTTTCCAGACGGCTGCTCATCTCGTTGAAGGTCTGGCCCAGAATGCCGATCTCGTCGTTGGATTCGATTACGGCGGGCCGGCTGAAATCGCCTCCCGCGATGCGGGATGCCTGCTCGGTGAGCCGCTCCACCGGGTTGGTGATGGTCTTGGACAGCAAAAACGACAGGAAGATGGCCACCACCAAGCCGAACAACATGGCCCGGATCAAAATGGTGAACAGGTTCCAGTTGAGCTCCTTCAGCTCGGTCTTGTCGTCCAGCACCCCCACCACGAAGCGGACGGCGCCATCGGCGCCCCGGACGGGGATGGCCACGTCGAAATAATTGCCCAAAAGCTCGGCCTCCTGCCCCACCGAGCCGTTCATGGCGGTGAGGATGTTGGGAGTCAGCTCCATGTCGCTGCCGTAGCCGTCGTCAGAGCCGGCCAGATAGGCGCCGGTGCGCCCGTCCAGCACATAAAAGCGCCGGTAGGCGTCGATGCCCAGGGGCGCGGAATAGGCCTCGAGCATATCCCGCAAAGCGCCGCCGTCATCCAGGCGGGCGGCGTTCTGCTCCAGCGTCAAGATAAACTCGCTGGTGAAGACCGAATACATCTGGCTGCGGAACTCCTGAATATGATAAGAGGTGACGGAATTGATGAGGAAGGTGCCCACCACCGCCATGACCGAAACGATCAGCAGAACAAGCACCAGCACCAGTTTTCTGTGCAGGCTTCGAAACAAGCCGCTCACCTCCCAGGAAGTCCGCACGCAAATCGCGCGGAAGATTCTGTCTTTTTTACGTTCGTCTTATTCGTCTTATTTTTGCAGGTAATACCCCGCACCGCGCTTTGTCATAAAATACCTCGGATTTGCGGGGTCTTCTTCGATTTTTTCCCGAAGGCGGCGCATGGCCACGTCCACGGCCCGCAGATCTCCGTAATAATCGTAGCCCCAGACCTTTTCCATCAGCTCCTCCCGGGACACCACCCGCCCCGCCGAGGTGAGGAAATAGCACACCAGCTCATATTCCCGCTGGGTCAGCTCCACGGGCTCGCCGTCCCGGCGCACCTCCTGCAGGCCGGTGTCCACGGTATAGGAGCCGAAGGACATGCGGTTGCCGGCAGCTCCGCCCTCGCCGCCCCGGCGGCGGATGTTTGCCCGGATGCGGGCCACCAGCTCCTTCACGGAAAATGGCTTGGTCATATAATCGTCGGCGCCGGTCTCCAGACCGAAGATCTTGTCCCGTTCTTCCTCCCGCGCCGTCACCATGATAACGGGGACATCGCTCTCCTGCCGTAGCTTTTGCAGCAGGTCAAAGCCGTTCATCCCGGGGAGCATCACGTCCAGCAGGATCAGATCCGCGCCGCAGTGCAGCGCCTTGTCCAACCCGGTGATGCCGTCGTAGGCCGATTCCACTTCAAAGCCCTCGCGGCTGAGGTTGAACGCGATCAGATCCACGATGGTCTGCTCATCTTCCACGATCAGTATTTTGCTCATAGCTCCTCCTGTTCTCCCGGCTTTCAGATCAGGCCCTGGGCCTTTGCCAGCGTATAGGCGCTTAGGGTCTTGCCGTCGGTGATTTCACCCCGGGCGATCAACTCCTCCAACTGGGGAAGGGTGTATTTTTCCACGGTCAAAAATTCGTCGTCGTCGGGGTGCGCGCCGCCCCGTCCGGTGAGGCGGGCAAAATAGAGCGTCAGCTTTTCATCCAGAATGCCGGCGCTGCCGTAATACACCCCCAGCATGGTCATATGGGTACAGAAGCCGCCGGTCTCTTCGCTCAGCTCCCGGATGGCGGCGGGAAGCGGCTCCTCCCCCGGCTCCAGTTTGCCCGCCGGGATTTCCAGCAATTCTTTTCCGATGGGATAGCGGAACTGGCGCACCAGAACCACCTTGTCGCCCTCCATGGCAAACACGCCCACGGCGCCAGGGTGACGCACCACCTCCCGCAGGGTCTCCTTTCCGTTTTCCAGCGCGATGCGGTCGTGAGTCACCGAAATGGCCTTGCCTTTAAAAACTGTTTTGCCGGAAAGCCGTTTTTCGCTGTGCGTTTTGTTCACAGACCCAGCACCTCCCGTCTGACCAGATCAAAGGCGTGACTGGCGGCCGAGCGCCGCACCTGCTCCCGGGAGCGCATATAGCGCCGGTCGGGCCGCAGAACGGTCTCACCCCCTTCCCAGCACACGCCGATGAACACAGTCCCCACGGGGCACGCCTCCGTCCCCCCGTCGGGGCCGGCATAGCCGGTGGTGCTGACGCCGATATCCGCGCCCGAAAGAGCACGCACGCCCCGCGCCATTTCCCGCGCCGTCTGCTCGCTGACGGCGGTATATCTTGCAAGCGTTTCGGGTGAAACGCCCAAAAGCCGCATTTTTGCCTCATCCTGATAGGTGACGCAGCCGTAGCCGAAGATCTGCGACGCACCAGGCACGTCGGTGAGCCGCTTGGCCAAAAGGCCGCCGGTGCAGCTCTCGGCAAAGGCGATGGTCTTTCCCTGCTCCCGCAGGCCGCGCACCACCACCTCTTCCAGCGACGAAACGTCCACGCCGTAAACGGCGCTTCCCAAAATCTGCCGCACCTGCTCCACCACAGGGTCGCACAGCTTCAGGGCTTCCTCTTTTGTCTCCGCCCGTGCGGTGATCCGCAGCTCACATTCGCCCTCCTTGGCATAGGGCGCCATGGTGACGCCGTGCAGACGCTCCATCAGAGGAGTCACCCGATACTCCATGCTGCTCTCGCCCACGCCGAAGATTCTGACATAGCGACTGCCGATGACGCCGCCCTGAAGTTTTTGCAGATAAGGCAGCGCCCGATAGGTGAACATTGGCCTGCACTCCCGGGGCGGGCCGGGCAGCATGATGATATGCCTGCCTTCGCTCTCAAAGGCGCAGCCGGGGGCGGTGCCCCAGTCGTTCACCAGCACGGTGCAGCCCTCGGGCAGCATGGCCTGTTTTTCGTTGTTGGGGGTCATTTTAGGGCCCATGCGCTCCCGCAGGCGCAAAAGCTGCGCTTCATCCATCCGCAGGGGGCGGCCGAAGACCTCCGCCACCGTTTCCTTGGTGAGATCGTCGGCCGTGGGGCCCAGACCGCCGGTGGTGATGATGAGATCGGCGCGCTTTTTGGCGATTTCCAGCGCCGCCCGCAAGCGGGCGGGGTTGTCCCCCACCACCGTGTGCCAATAGACGTTGATGCCGTGCTCGTTGAGCCCCTGAGAGATGATCTGTGCATCCAGATTGACGATCTCGCCCAAAAGCAACTCGGTCCCTACCGCAAGCAGTTCACAGTTCATAGCCTGCCTTCTTTCCGGCGGCACGCCGCCATTTTTAGCCGATGGTGACGATCTCGGCCCCCGCGAGGGCCTCGTCGATGAGGGCCTCCACATCCAGCTTCCGTTCCTCCTCCTCCGCCTTGTCCAGCGCGGGCTTGGTCTGAGGATGCTTGGGGGTAAAGACCGTGCAGCAGTCTTCATAGGGCAAGATAGAGATATCCATGGTGCCGATCCTGCGGGCCACCGAAACGATCTCCTCCTTGTCCATGCCGATGACGGGGCGCAAAACCGGCAGCGCGCACACGGAATTGGTCACGTTGAGGGCCTGCACTGTCTGGCTGGCCACCTGAGCCAGGCTTTCACCGGTAATCAGGCATTGGCAGTCCTGCTTTTCCGCTACCCGCTGGGCCAGACGCATCATCATCCGGCGCATAATCAGGGTGAAATAATCCTCCCGGCATTTGTCCCGGATCTCGGTCTGGATATGGGTGAAGGGGACGACGGTCACCGTCATCCGTCCCGCCCAGTGCGTCAGCACCTCCGCCAGATCCAGCACCTTCTGTCTGGCCTCCATGGAAGTATAGGGGTAGCTGAAAAAATGTACGCCGCCCAGCTCCATGCCCCGCTTGGCCATCATCCAGCCGGCCACCGGCGAATCGATGCCGCCGGAGAGCAGCAGCATGCCCTTTCCCGAGGTACCGGTGGGCAGGCCGCCCGCCCCCGCCGTCACGCCGGCGCTGACATAGGCGTATTCCTCCCGCACCTCCACCTTGACGGTGAGCTGGGGCTCCTCCATCCGCGCCTGCAAATGGGGATACAGATTGCCCAGATAGCCCCCCACTTCCCGGGAAATTTCCGGCGAGGTCAGGGGGAACCGCTTGTCCGAGCGGCGGGTCTCCACCTTATAGGTTCGGACGGCGGCAAGGGCGTCTCTGAGATATTCTCCCGCCTTGCGCCGGATATCCTCCATATTTTTTTCGCAGACGACGGCCCGGGCCACGCCCACGATGCCGAAGATGCGGCTGCAGGCCGCAAGGGCCGCCTCCATATCCTCGTCCCCGGTCCGGGGCTCCACATAGACGGTGGACTGGCAGGCGTGGATGTCAAAACCCCCGATTTTTTTCAGCCGCCAGTAAAGGGTCTTTTTCAAACGGTCTTCGAATTTGTGGCGGTTGAGACCCTTGAGCACCAGCTCGCCGCATTTGCACAGTAAAATCTCTTTCATTTCATCGACTCTTTCCTGCTTCAAAACAGTTTTTCGGCTTCGGCCAGCGCGGCCAGAAATGCCTCGGGCGCGTCTGCCGGCGTTTCGGGACAAAAGCTCACCCGCAGGGCGGCGTCCACGTTTTTCCCCGGCAGGGCCATAGCCGTGAGCACATGGGATTTTTTTCCCCGGGCGCAGGCGCTGCCGCCGGAAACATAGATCCCCCGGTCGGAAAGCACGCGGATGTAGACCTCGCTCCGTCCCTTCATGGGCGAGAGGTTGACGATGTGAGGCGCGCCGGGCTCAGGGGAGTTGACGGCGCAGCCCATGGCCCGCGCCCCGGCGGTCAGCCGGTCCCGCAGGGCAGCCATATAAGCGGTGTTTTCGGCAAAATGGGCGCTGCGGAAAGCCGCCGCCGCGGCAAAGGCCGCGATCTGCGGCATGGCCTCGGTGCCCGAGCGCAGGCCGTTTTCCTGATTGCCGCCGTAGATCAGCGGCGGCAGCTTGAGCCCCGCGCTGACATAGAGGGCGCCGCTGCCCTTGAGCCCGCCGATCTTGTGGGCCGACAGGCTCAGCAGATCCAGCTCCTGCAGCAAAAGCGGGATCTTGCAGAAGCCCTGCACCCCGTCGGCGTGCAGCAGCGCCCCGGGACAGATCTCCCGCATGGCCGCCCGGGTCTGCGCCAAAGGCAGGATCGCCCCGGTTTCGTTGCAGACGGCCATCATGCTCACCAGGACGGTATCGGGCCGCAGGGCCGCCGCCACCCGCTCCGGCGAAACGCTCCCGTCCCGCTCCGGCGGGACGAGGGTGATCTCGTAGCCCTGCTGCTTGAGGGCCTTGAGGGTGTTGCGGGTGGCGTCGTGCTCGATCTGGGTGGAAACGATGTGCCTTCCCAGATGGCGGTTTTTCGCCGCCGCGCCGAAGAGGGCCATGTTAATGCTCTCACTGCCCCCGGAGGTAAAAGTCACCTGCGCCGGCTTGCAGCCCAGCGCCTGCGCCAGGGCGGCCCGGCTTTCGTCCAGCAGCTTCCGGGCGCGAAGGCCCGCTCCGTGAAGCGAGCCCGGATTGCCGAACTCGTCCATGGCGCGCTCCGCCGCCGCCCGCGCACAGGGCAGGACGGCGGTGGTGGCGGCGTTGTCCAGATAATATTCCATTATTTTTTAAAGCTGTCCTTCAGCGCGACGGCGCGGTTGAACACCAGACGGCCCGGGGCGCTATCCCGGTTGTCCACGGCGAAATAGCCCTGCCGCATGAACTGGAAGCTGTCGGGCGCCTTGGCACTCTCCAGACTCTTTTCCACCTTGCAGCCCGTCAGCACCTCCAGCGAATGGGGGTTGAGACAGGCCAAAAAGCCATCCGCAAATCCGTCGGGATCAGCCTCGGTGAACAGGTCGTCATACATCCGCACCTCCGCGTCCACGGCGGTGGCGGCGTCTACCCAATGGAGCGTGGCGCCTTTGATCTTCCGCCCGTCGGCAGGGTCGCCGCCCCGGGAATCGGGATCATATGTGGCGTAAATCTCAAGGATATTGCCGTTTTCATCCTTTTTGCAGCCGGTGCAGGCGATCACATAGGCGCCCTTCAGGCGGCACTCGGGCCCACCGGGGAACAGGCGCTTGTATTTGGGCACGGGCTCCTCCAAAAAGTCCTCGGCCTCCACATACAGTTCCCGGGAGAAGGCGACGGTATGGGTGCCCTCCTCGGGTTTTGTGGGATTGTTCTCGATCTCAAAAGACTCGCTTTTCCCCTCGGGATAGTTGGTGATTACCAACTTGACAGGGCGCAGCACCGCCATCACCCGGCGGGCGTTCTCGTTGAGATCCTCCCGCAGACAATGCTCCAAAAAGGCGTATTCCACCGTGCTGGAGACCTTCGCCACGCCGATCCGGTCGCAGAAATTGCGGATGGAGCGGGGGGTATAACCCCGGCGGCGCAGACCGCACAGAGTAGGCATACGGGGATCGTCCCAGCCGGAGACCTTGCCCTCCTCCACAAGTTGACGCAGCTTGCGTTTGGACATGACGGTGTGATCGATGCCCAGCCGGGCAAACTCAATCTGCCGGGGCTTGGAGGGAACCGACACATTGTTCACCACCCAGTCGTACAGCGGGCGGTGATCCTCATATTCCAGCGAGCAGAGGGAATGGGTAATGCCCTCCAGCGCGTCCTGAATGGGGTGGGCAAAATCGTACATGGGGAAGATGCACCACTTGCTGCCCTGCCGGTGATGCTCGATATAGCGGATACGGTAAATCACCGGATCCCGCATATTGAAATTGCCGGAGGTCAGGTCGATCCTGGCCCGCAGCGTGTATTTTCCCTCGGGAAACTCGCCGTTTTTCATCCGCTCAAACAGATCCAGATTCTCCTCGATGGGCCGGTCGCGCCAGGGAGAGCGGGCGGGTGTGTTCACGTCGCCACGATACTCCCGGAATTCTTCGGGAGTCAACTCGCAGACGTAAGCCAGCCCTTTTTTGATGAGCTCCACGGCATATTCATAGTCTTTCTGGAAATAATCCGAGCCGTAATACAGCCTGTCCTCCCAGTCGAAGCCCAACCAATGGATGTCCTCCTGAATCGCGTCCACAAACTCGGCGTCCTCCTTGGCGGGGTTGGTGTCGTCAAAGCGCAGGTTACAGATGCCGCCGAACTTCTCCGCCGTGCCAAAATCGATGCAAAGCGCCTTGCAGTGGCCGATGTGCAGATAGCCGTTTGGCTCGGGGGGAAACCGGGTATGGACCTTTTTGCCCGCGAAGCGTCCGCCGGGGGCGATGTCCTCTTCAATAAAATCGTGGATAAAATTTCCGGCCATGCCGGGATTGATTTTTTCTTCCATAAAAAATCACCTTTCCGTTTTCTGGATGCGGTTTACAGGGCGGCCAGGCAGTCCGTGATGCGGGCGCGGCAGCGCTCCTGTCCCAAAAGCGCCATAATGGCGTGAAGATCGGGGGTGTTTTTCCGCCCGGTGACGGCCCAGCGCACCACGGCGCTCACGTCGCCCACATGGCCGCGGAACCGCTCGGGCGCGGCCTTATAGGCCTTTACGTCGGGAGAATAGCCCAACGCCGGGCAGATGTCCTTGAGTTTGCCGAACCAGGCGTCCTTATCGTCGGCGCAGTCCATCAGCGGGAGATAGGCCTCCAAAATCCGCTTTTGCTCCGCGGGCTCCAGGTCGGGAGCCTCCTCCCGGACAAAAAGCGGATCGAAGAAATAGGCGGCATAGCCCTTCACGTCCTGCCAGCAGACGATGTCCTTCCGGGGCTTTTTGCCGCCCCGGTCAATGGAAAACAGCCCCTTGGCGTAGGCGGGATCGGCCGTCAAAAGGCCGTAAAACGCCGGGTCGAAACGCTGTGCCCAGGCGGATGCCTGGTCGTATACCTCCTCCGCGCTCATGCGGGCGACGACCTCGGCCGAAACGCTTTTCAACTTTTGCAGGTCGAAGAGCGCGCCCGAGGCGCTCATTTTATTCAGCTTGAACGGGAATTCCGTATAGTGTGCCTCTTTGTTCTGTCTGCGCCAATCCTCGAAGTTGGAATTGCCGATGGTCAGCAGATATTCCATCACCGCCTCGGCGGGATAGCCCTCTTCGATAAAGTAGCTGACGGCGGCCTCGGGGTCCTTTCGCTTGGAGAGTTTGCGGCGCGAGCCGTCCTCCTCCTTCATGATGGGGGCAATGTGGGCGTATTTGGGGGCCTTGAGCCCGCACAGCCAGAAGATCTGGAGATGGATGGGCACCGAGGCGATCCATTCGTCGGCCCGCACCACCTGGGTCACCCGCATCAGGGTGTCGTCTACCACGTGGGCAAAATGATAGGTGGGGATGCCGTCGCTCTTGAGCAGCACCACGTCCACGAAGTTTTCCTCCATCTCGATGTCGCCCCGGATGGCGTCCTTGAACTTGACTCTGCCGCCCGGTTTGCCGGGGGAGCGGAGGCGCATCACATAGGGCTTGCCCGCCTGAAGGGCTGCCTCCACTTCTTCCATGGGCCGGTCGCGCCACAGGGCGTATTCGCCCCAATAGCCGGGGGTGATCCCCGCCGCCTCCTGCTTCTGGCGGAGCTCGTCCAGCTCCTCCGCCGTGCAGAAGCAGGGATAGGCAAGTCCCTTTTCCACCAGTTCCTTGCAGAACACATGGTAGTATTCCGCCCGCAGGCTTTGGGTATAGGGGCCGTAATCGCCCTGCTCCTCCCCGTCGCCCAAAGCGCCCTCGTCAAACACGATGCCGAAATCCCGCAGGCCCCGGACGATCAGCGAAACGCCGCCCGCCACCTCGCGTTTTTTATCGGTGTCCTCGATACGAAGAATGGCCACGCCGCCGGTGGTGTGGGCCACCCGCTCGCTGACCATGGCGGAAAACACGCCGCCGATATGCAAAAACCCGGTGGGGCTGGGGGCAAAGCGGGTCACCTGCGCGCCCTCTTTCAGCGTGCTGGGCGGAAAGCGCCCCTCTATGAGTTGCTGCGGGGTCTGCGTCACATGGGGAAACAGCAATTGCGCCAGTCGGGTATAATCAGTCATAGGTCGTTCACTCCTGAATGATAAATTTCCGTATTTTATCATTTTATTATATCCTTTTCCCGCTTCAGATGCAAGAGCCGCGGCAAAAAAAGAGCGCATTTCCCGCTTTGGAAACGCGCCCTCTGCCCCGTTCAGTCCTCGGTCCTTTTGTCAGTTTTGACGGAGTCAAACCGGTTTTCATGCTCCATCGACGCTGTTTGACGGCTTCCCCCCGCCGAAATTCCCGTCAAATTTACCATTTGTTTGTTCAGTTTAACCACCTCCCATCTCTATTTTTCCCAAAAAACTGGTGATCTTGCTGTAAATCTAAGAAAAAATCCTCTGCGATTTGGCAAAATGAAGTATTGCAATCCGCAAAGATCCTGCGTATAATGAAACCAAGTTCTAACAGGAGGTGCTTTTCTATGGCATACAAAATTTCTGACGCCTGCATCGGCTGCGGTACCTGCGCGGGCGCTTGCCCCATGGACGCCATCAAGGACGCCGGCGGCAAGTTCGAGATCGATGAAAACGCTTGCGTGAGCTGCGGTACCTGCGCGGGCGCCTGCCCCGTCGGCGCGATCTCTGAATAACACACTGCATAGAAACGGTCTCTGCAAAAACAGAGGCCGTTTTTTGAATTTCTTTGAATTGCTCTATATCTTTTTTCGAAAAAACATGATACACTTTTCCTATCCTGAAGAAAAGGAAGATCATTTTATGGATATTTCCCGCTTTACCGATTACCGGAACAAGATCGTCGGTGCCTGCTCCACTGTGATCGTGGGCAAGGAAGAAACCATCCAGAACGTCCTTGTCTGCTTTGTCTGCTCTGGCCACGTGCTGCTGGAGGACGTGCCGGGAACTGGCAAGACCATGCTGCTGCGCGCCTTTGCCAAGGCTGTGGGCGGCGGCTTCAAGCGCATCCAGTTCACCCCCGACCTGCTGCCTTCGGACCTGACGGGCATCAACTTCTACGACCAGAAGCAGGGCGATTTCCGCTTCCGGCCCGGCCCGCTGTTTTCCAACATCATTCTGGCCGACGAGATCAACCGCGCCACGCCACGCACCCAGTCGAGCCTGCTGGAGGCCATGGAGGAGCGGCAGATCACCGTAGACGGGGTCACCACGCCGCTGGATGAGCCCTTTATGGTCATGGCCACCCAGAACCCGGTGGAGTCCTACGGCACCTTTCCTTTGCCCGAGGCCCAGACCGACCGCTTCTTTATGCGGCTGCGGCTGGGCTATATGACCCGGGAGCAGGAGCTTTCGGTCATCGGGCGACGCTCGGCCCTCGACCTGATCGCCGAACTGCCCCAGGCCGTCACCGCCGATGAAACCGCCTGGATCAAATCCAGCTACCCCGCCGTGACCTTTTCCGAGTCCGTGGCCGGCTATCTGATGGACATCGTGGCCGCCACCCGCGGCGAGAGCCGGTTCCTCACTGGGGTGTCCACCCGCGGCGCCATCGCCTTGTATAAGGCCGCGCAGGTCACCGCCGCCTTCTGCGGGCGGGATTACGTTATTCCGGAGGATGTAAAGTCCGTGGCCCTGCCCGTGCTGGCCCACCGCATCACCGCTGGCACCGCCCGCGCCGCAGACGTGGAGCTCCGCCTCACCGAGCTGCTCAACGGCATCCCCGTCCCAACGGAAGTGATCTGATGCTGCTGTTTTTCCTGTTGCTGATCGCCGTGGCCGCAGCGGCGGAGCATTGGTCGCTGCTCCACGGGATGGACGGGGTGACCCATCGCCACTTCCCCGACCGGCCGCTGGTGGATCCGGAGGAGCCCTTTCATCTGGTGACTCAGGTGAAAAACGCCTCCCGCCGGTTTGTTCCCTTTGTGCGCCTGCGGGAAAACGTGCCTTTTGAGCTGACTTTTTCCGACGATGTTCTCACCGGTCTGACCTCCGACGGGCGGAGCAACACGTTTTCCTCAACCCTTTATCTGATGCCGCGCCAGGTCTGGCAGCGGGAGCTGGAGGTCAAGCTGCCCCGGCGGGGCCGCTATCTCTTCCGCGGAGGCGCCATGCAGGGCGGCGACTTTCTGGGTCTCAGCGAAACGGTGGTCTATCAGCCCGCTGCGGAAGAAATTATTGTGGCGCCCGCCCCCTCCGATGACCCGCGGCTCCCGCCGCTTTTAGGCGGCTTTCTGGGCGACCGTTCGGTAAACCGCTTTATCATGGAAGACCCCGTTCTTACCCTGGGCTTTCGGGACTATACCGGCCGCGAGCCCATGAAATCCATCTCCTGGCCGCAGAGCGCCCGGGCCGGGCGGCTGATGGTGAAAAACTATGACCATACGCTGGAGCCGACGGCCACCGTCCTGCTCAGCGTCCAGACACAAAAAGACGATCCCCTTCGAGGCGAAAAGCTGGAAGCGTGCTTCTCCCTCGCCCGCTCGGTGTGCGAGACGCTGGAGGAGAAGCACATCCCCTATCGCTTTCTTTCCAACATTGTCACGGCAGGCGCTATGTCCCGCTGGAGCAACGTGGCCGAGGGTCTGGGCCCTGCCCATCTCTTTTCCATTTTAGAGGGATTGGGCCGGGCCACCTGCGACTGCATACGGCCCTTTGCCGTCACCCTGGAGCGGGCCTCCCGCACCGCCCAGCAGGGCCGCACCCACATCCTCATCCTTCCCGAGCGCCTGCCCGCCCTGGAGCGGGAGATCCGCCTGCTGGAGCAGCGCACGGGGACCCGGGCGCTGGTGCTGACGCCGACGCTGCCCGAAGAAAAGGAGGCCGATGCGTGAACCTTGCCTTTTTTTTGAAAATCTTTTCCGACATCTGCTATTATCTTGCCTTTGCCTGCTTTTTCGGCAGCACCTTCGGGCAGGAGAGCTTTCTCATGCCCGCCGCGGCGCTGCTGGCGCTGTGCGCCCTGCTGAGCCGGTTGATCGACGAAAAAAAACCAAACTCCCTTCTGCGCTTTCTCCCGCTGCTCCTTTTGGGTGCGCTGGCGGCCGATCCGCCGGACATTGCGGGATACATCGTGTTAATCCTTCCCGCAGGCTATGTGATCTATTCCGTCTGGCGGCGGCGGTTCACCCCCAGCTATTATGAACAGATCGACAAGTTCTCCCTGATGCTCAAGGTGGCGGTCCTTCCGCTGATCGCTGCCCTTTTGCTGATGGAAAAGGCGCGGATCGAGCGGTTTTCCCTGCCCTATCTTGTCGCGTTTCTCCTCTGCAGCGTGTTTCTGCTGCGGTTGCTGCGGCACGATGAGGAGACCATGTCCCGCCCCCAGTTCCGCATTATGAATCTTTTGGCCCTTTCCGGCGCGGTTCTGACATCGCTTATCCTGTTCAGCCGCCCCTTCCGCAGAGCCGTATTGAAAATACTCAGCCTGCTGCTGGGCGGCGTGGCTTCTCTGATTTATTATCTGTTTAAGCCGCTGATACCGCTGATCGATCGTGTGTTTGAATGGCTGAAAGGGTTTATGACCGACAAGGCGCAGACTCCTCCGCCCGTTTATCAGGACTATCAGACGACCAACCCGCCCTTTGAGCCCCATTTTCCCGTTCCCGACACACCGCCGAAGGATCTTTCCACCGTATGGACCATTTTGATAATCCTGTTCGCTCTGGCGCTTTTGGCGGGCGCGGTGCTGCTGTTCCGCAAGCTGCTGGCAGAACATTCCTCTCCCCGCCGCGAGCCGGGATCGGTGCGCCGCCTTTGGATCCCCGCCCCCGAAAAACGCAAAGAGCGGCCCTCACGCTTTGGCCGCACCCCCGCGCAAAAGGTGCGCTATTGGTACCGGCAGCACCTGATCCTCACACAAAAAAGCGGCGGGCTGCTCAAGCCCACGCTGAACACCCTCCAGCAGCAGCAGACCGCCGACGTTACCCTGCGGCACTCCTTTGAAGAGCACGCCCGTCTGCGGGAGCTTTATCTTTCCGCCCGCTACGCGGGCCGGGCCACCGAGCAGGACGCGAAAGAGGCGCAGGCCCTCTATCACGCCGAAAAGAAGACTCATGAACCGGCCAAGCATAAAGAGGATGCGGCAGAGAGCATCAAAGTCTCGCCGGAAGCGCTCCGCGAAATGCTTCCCAAAAAGTCCGGGGACCAGGAGCACGAAAACATTCGCCGTATGGCGCGTCCACAAAACATAATGCGCCCGCAAAAGAAATAAGAATCAGTCGTTTTATGCCTGCGGAAATCCGCGGGCATTTTTTTTTGCGTTTTTTCTTGCTTTTTTTGGGAAAAATCGGTATAGTAAGTTAGGGCCGGTCATCCGTTAAGGAGGTTTTTTTATGAAAAAGACCCTCGGTATCCTGGGCGGCATGGGCCCGCTGGCCACCGCCGACCTTTACCGTAAGATCGTTCTGCTCACCCGTGCGGACAGCGACAACGAGCACATCCGCGTGTATATTGACGGCAACGCCCGGATCCCTGACCGGACGGCCGCCATTTTAAGCGGCGGTGCCGATCCCATGCCCGAAATGCGAAGCTCCCTGCGCCATCTGGAGCTTTGCGGCGCAGATTGCATCATCATGCCTTGCAACACGGCCCATTATTACCTGCCTCGCCTGCAGGCGGAAACAGAGATTCCCTTCATCAGCATGCTGACCGAAACGGCAAAGACCTGCGCTCGGGCACATCCCGGCGAGACGGCCTGTATTCTGGCCACCCGCGGCACGCTGGCCTCCGGTCTATATGAAAACGCGCTGTCCAAAGAGGGCGTTTCTTTCTTTCTGCCCGGCGAAGGGCAGCGGGACGTTTTGATGTACGCCATCTACGACTGCGTCAAAGGCGGCAGGCCGCTGGATGCCGCACGCGAGCCCATGAAGGGGCTGCTGCGCGACCTGCGCGCCAAAGGCGCCGACTATTTTGTTCTGGGCTGCACCGAGCTGCCCATCGCGGTGCGGGAGCTGGCGCTGGAGGGTCCCTTCGTGGATTCCACCGTCGAGCTGGCCAAGGCCGCTATCCGCTTTTGCGGCTATGAAGTAAACGAATGATCCGGAGTGTTTTCTATGTTTCGTGAAAGCCACCCCTTCCGGCCCCTGCGCCGTCCGCCCCCGCTTTCTTTTTTGACGTCCCAAAAAAACTGAAACGATAAAAAAGAAAGTTGGTATTCATTATGTGGTTTTGGCTTGCGCTTGCCGCTCTGCTGTGCTGGAGCGGCTCTGATTTGTTCTCCAAAATCGGCTGTGTCGATCCCAAGGATAAAAACAGCCATCTGAAAATGGTCATCATGGTGGGCCTGGTGATGGGCCTGCACGCGGCTTACGAGATCTTTGTAGGCGGCGTGGAGTTTTCCCTCCACGTGATGTGGACCTATCTCCCCGTTTCCCTGCTGTATATCGGCTCGATGGCGCTGGGCTATCTGGGCCTGCGGTATATCGAGCTTTCCATCTCCTCCCCCATTTGCAACAGCTCGGGCGCGCTGGCGGCCCTGCTCTATATTCTGGTGGGCGAGCGGCTGGTGCCCATGCAGTACGTCGGCATCGGGCTGGTGGCCGCGGGCGTAGTCTCTCTGGCCTTTGTGGAGAACCGCGAAGACGAAGAGCTGCGCGCCATGCGTCAGGCAAAGTCCAATCATAAATACGCCAAGAGCTTCTGGGCGCTGGCGCTGCCCGTGCTGTACTGCATCCTGGACGCGGCAGGCACCTTTGCCGACGGTTTGGTGATGGATAAAATGGCCGGGGAAATGGCCGTGAAGGCCGTGGGCGCAAACGCCGCCCCCGCATTGATGGAGCAAACGCTGGAGGCCATGAGCGAGACGGCCGCCTCCATGGCCAACGTGGCCTATGAACTCACCTTCCTGCTGGCCGCCGTAATCTGCTTTGTCATCGCCGTAATCATCCGCAAGGACAAACTCACTGTCAAGGCCGAGGGACCCAAGCTCATCGGCGCCTGCTTCGAAACCGCCGGACAGTTCGCCTACATTTTCGCCATTGCGGCCAATCCCGCACCCGCCGCCGCCATGATTTCGGCCTACTGCGCGGTTTCCGTTTTATGGAGCCGGATCTTCCTCAAAGAAAAGCTGAGCTGGAAGCATTACGCCGCCATCGCCGTCGCGGTGATCGGCATCGTCACCCTTGGCGCGTTCGACGCGTAATCAAAACATGAAAAAGCCCCCCCAGCCATGCCGGGGGGCTTTCCTTATCCGAAGCATTCGCAGGCGGCCACGGCGCGGAGCAGCTCAGGCTGAACATCCTTTCGCCCGTAGGCGTCGAGAAATACATCGCCCCACCGGCCGTCCTTCAGATTAAAGGTCAGCGACCAGACCATCCAATACAGGTCGATGTGCTTATCGCCCGCGCCGCCGCTGTCCAGATCGATATAGCCGGACAGCCGCCAATCGTCCAGAATGACGTTGGGCAGGCAAAAATCCCCGTGGATCAGCGTGTTTCGCGCAAGGCGCGGGCCGTATTTCCGGGCGGCGTCCGCCGCCTCCTGCCGGTCTTTCCACGGGAAGCGGGCCTCTACCGTCTTCGAGGGGCTCCAGACCCCATGCGCGATCCCCCGCTCCACGGCGGCAAGATACGCCCCCGTCTGGTCGGGCACGGGGCAGCCCTCCAGTTCCGAGCCGTGAAGCTCCCGCAGCAGCTCCCCCATCCGAAGGCACAGCCGCCGGGGGCTTTCCAAATATTCCTCCGCAATGCCGTCCCGGCCCGGAAGGGCGCGTGTCGCCAGCCAGTCGCTTTCGCCGGAGAGATAGCACAGCACCTCTGCCGCCATGCCCTTTTGATGAAAAAAGCGGGTCATCTCCGCCTCCCGCGCCAGCGTCCCCGGCCCGCTCCGCTTGAGATAGCAATCTTCTTTTCCTAAAACGCGCCACACCCGCGCCGCCTGGGAACAGCTGCTGTCAAACAGCCGTGCGCCCCGCAGCAGCGGGCGCAGCTCCGGAGGAAACGCGCCGGGATCAAACCGCAGTTCTGTTTGCCGCATACCGTGCTCCTTTTATCCAAATGTCCCGCCGCAGATGCGGCGGGACGTTTCATGTTTATTCTACCGTGACGCTCTTTGCCAGATTCCGCGGCTTATCCACGTCGCAGCCCCGCTGCAGCGCCATATAATAGGCGAAGAGCTGCAGGGGCACCACGCCCAGACTGGGCAGCAGCATGGGGACGGTGTTGGGGACGGTGAGCACGGCCGAGGCCGTCTTCTCCATCTCGGCGCGGCGGCGCTCGGTGGTCAGGGCCAGCACGTCGGCCCCCCGGGCCTTGACCTCGATGATATTGCTCATGGCCTTGTCGAACAGGGCGTCATAGGTCCCCAGCGCCACCACCAGCGTGCCGTCTTCAATGAGAGAGATGGTGCCGTGCTTGAGCTCGCCGGAGGCATAGGCCTCAGAATGGATATAGGAGATCTCCTTCAGCTTGAGCGAGCCCTCCAGCCCCAGGGCGTAATCCAGATTGCGCCCGATAAAGAAGATCGACTCGTGGTTGAAATATTCGGCGGCATACCGCTGGATGTCCTCGCAGCGGGCCAGCACGCTCTCCAGCTTTTCGGGAAGCTTTTGCAGCTCGGCCGTCACCGCCCGGTATTCCGCCGGGTCCACGGTGCCCAGCACCTCGCCGAAGCACAGGCCGATCATGTCCAAAACGGCAAGCTGGGTGGAATAGGCCTTGGTGGTGGCCACGGCGATCTCGGGCCCGGCCCAGGTATAGATCACGTCGTCCGATTCCCGGGCGATGGAGGAGCCCACCACATTGACGATGGAGAGGATATAGGCCCCCCGGGCCTTAGCCTCCCGCAGGGCCGCCATGGTGTCCAGCGTTTCACCCGACTGGCTGATGACGATGACCAGCGTCTTTTCGTCCACGATGGGGTCGCTGTACCGGAACTCAGAGGCCAGACAGACCTCCACGCTGCGCCGGGTGAGATGCTCCAGGGTATATTTCCCCAGCATGCCCACATGATACGACGAGCCGCAGGCCACGATAAAGACCTTGGTAAAGCCGCGGATCTGCTCCGGCGTCAGCTTCATGTCCTCCAAAACCACCCTACCCTCCTTCAGCCGGGGGGAGATGGTGCGCCGCAGCGCCTCGGGCTGCTCGAAGATCTCCTTGAGCATGAAATGGGGATAGCCGCCCTTTTCCGCCGCCGAGACCTCCCAGTCGATGTGATGCCGCGCCTTTTCCACGGGCTGCTGCAGGGCGTCGAAGACCTGCACGCCGTCTTTGGTGAGGACGGCCACCTCGCCGTCTTCCATATAAGAAACCTCGCGGGTATAGCGCAAAAGCGCCGTCACGTCCGAGGCGATGAAATTCTCGCCCTCGCCGTAGCCCAGCAGCAGCGGGGCGTCCTTGCGGGCGGCGATGAGGGTGCCCGGGCAGTCCTCGCACAGCATCCCCAGGGCATAAGCCCCCTCGATGCGCCGCAGCACGCGGCCCACCGCCTCAAAAAAGTCGTGACATTCATTATAGTAGAATTCCAGAAGCTGCGCCACCACCTCGGTGTCGGTCTCCGAGCGGAAGTGCACGCCCTGATGGATCAGATACTCCTTGATCTCCGCGTAATTTTCAATGATACCGTTGTGGATGACGGCGAATTTCCCCCCCGCGCTGAGATGGGGGTGGGAATTGACGTCGCTGGGCGCGCCGTGGGTAGCCCAGCGGGTGTGCCCGATGCCGCAGGCGGCGGCAAAGGGGCCCTTTTTCTCCAGCAGCTCATCCAGCTCCCGGATGCGGCCCCGGGTCTTGACCACCTGCAGGCCCTTCTCCTCCAGCAGGGCCACCCCCGCCGAGTCATAACCCCGGTATTCCAGCTTATACAAGCCCTGCAGCAAAATGGGAACGGCCTGCCGCTTTCCCACATAACCTACGATTCCGCACATATCAAAACTCCTTTTCAGAAAAAAGCCTGTTTTCTGCACCGCGCGCGCCGTCCTTTGTCCCACCGGTCGCCCTGTGGCTTTGAAACGGCGCTTTCGCCCCGCGGCAGGGCGGGAGGCATCCGCCGAACCTTTCGATTTTCGCGCTTTCGCGCAACCTCCGTCCTCGTCAGCCGGTGCATGCCCGCCCGGCTCCGGCGCTTTTTTGCGGCCCCCTTTCTCTCAGACTATCTATCGCCTCGCCCACGCTTGGGCGGATCATTCCTGTATGGCGGCAACGGCCTCCCGCACCGTCTGCGCGGCCTTTTCGGCCAGCAGCTTCACCTGCGCAAGCTCCCGGCCCTCTACCATGACGCGCACCTTGGGCTCGGTGCCCGAGGGACGGATGACCACCCGCCCCGCGCCGCCGAAGGAAGCGGCGATCTCCTCGCCCACCTGCCTGACGGCGGGAAGCTGGGCCACCCGGGATTTCAGCCCGTTGTCCACCGGCACGTTCACCGAGATCTGAGGAAAGCTCTCGATCCCGCGGTTGAGCTCGCCGGCCGACTGGCCGCCGGATTTCAGGGCGCAGAGGAACTGCACCGCCGTGAGCTGGCCGTCGCCGGTGGTGGCAAAGTCCGAAAGGATCACATGTCCCGACTGCTCGCCGCCGATGTTCCAGCCCTGCTCCCGCATCTTTTCCAGCACATAGCGGTCGCCCACCTGGGTAGACAAAACGGGGATGCCGTTTTCCTGCAAAAAGGCGTGGAGCCCCAGATTGGTGAGGATGGTGCCCACCACACCGCCCTTGAGCTTCCCGGTCTTTTGCATCCGGGCGGCAAGGATGCCGATGATGTGGTCGCCGTCGATGACCTCGCCGGTTTCGTCTACCATCAGGCAGCGGTCGGCGTCGCCGTCGAAGGCCGCGCCCGCGGCAAATCCGCCGCCGCGCACGATCTCCTGCAGCCTCTGGATATGGGTGCTGCCGCAATTTTCATTGATGTTGACCCCGTCGGGGGTGCGGTTGATGAGATAAGCGTCGGCACCCAGGGCGTAAAACAACTTTTCCGCCGTGGCCGAGGCGGCGCCGTTGGCGCAGTCTACCGCGATGCGCATACCGTTGAGCCGGCAGGGGGCGCTGTCGGTCAGATGGCGGACATAGGCCTCCACGGGGTCGCCGTCAAAGGGCAGAACGGCGCCCAGCTCCGCGCCGGTCTTGCGCGCGGCGGGAGGCGCGTCGATATAGCTTTCCATCTGCTCCTCCTGCGCGTCTGTGAGCTTATAGCCCGCACCGCCGAATATTTTGATGCCGTTGTCGTCAAAGGGATTGTGGCTGGCGGAAATCACAATACCCGCGTCAGCGTCGGTGGTGGAGCCGGTAAGATAGGCCACTGCCGGCGTGGGAAGCACGCCCAGAGAGGTGACGTTCGCCCCGGCGGCGCAAAGCCCCGCCGTCAGCGCCGCCTCCAGCATCCCGCCGGAAAGGCGGGTGTCCCGCCCGATATACACCAGCGGCTTACGGCTGAGTTCCTGCTCTAAAACGGCTCCCAGCGCCACGCCGGTCTGATATGCCAGGACGGCGTCCAGTTCTTCGTTTGCCTTGCCGCGGATGCCGTCGGTTCCGAAATATTTCATATCCTGCGCTCCTTTTCGTTCGTCCGGTCAGAGGCAGACGGCGGGGCGCTCCCACGCCGTCCGCACAGACTGGAAATCAATATCGAATGATATAATAAATCACATAAACCCATCCCAGCAGCCCGTGAAAGATCGCCCAACCAATGGAATGCCACGCCGAATAGCTGATTATCATGGCCAGCGCGCTGCCGAAAGAAATACCGCTCTTCACGGTTTTTTTGATTACCGCTTTCTTTCCGTTCTTTTCCTGTTCCAAGGATTCCATGTGCATTGTGATGTTCCTTTCTTTTATAATGCGCGGCGCGGGCGCCGCACAGCAAATTTGGCTTACCCTTCCAGTTCAGCAATACCGATTTCCCGCACCGGAAAGGTTATTTTCACCAATCCGACGGAAACAAGCGTGCCGCTTATTTTCCGAAATTCCCGCAAAATCAGCTCGCTGGCCCGGTAAAAAGCGTCGTCGCCGTCTTCTTTGGTAAGCGCCAAGGTGCAATGCGGCACCCATCGGTCGGGGCAATACCACTCCCATCCGGTCGTGTCAAAGCCGCTTAAGCACACATGCAGTTCTTTTTGAAAGCGATACAGTTCCCCATTCATGACGGGAGAAGCAAAAATCGTTCTCGTATCGTTGAACATTCCCACTGAAGCGATCTCCACAGGCATTGTCTTATGGGTTTTGGCAAACGCTTTCAGCCGCTCCATGCAAGCCTGCTCATCCACATCGTTGAAGCAGGCCAGCGTGAGATGCGGCCGGGTTTTCCATTTCAAAAACGTTTGGCTCAGTTTTTCATCGGCCACCCGTTTGGCAAGCCGAAACAGATTTCGTTCGGTCGCAGGATCGTAATACATTTCTATTGCATACTGCATATTGGTCTTTCCTTCCTCACATTTCCAACTGTCCGTGGAAGGGGATGCCCAGATGATCGTAAGCCTTCGGAGTGACGCAGCGGCCCCGGGGCGTGCGGTTCAAAAAGCCGATCTGCAAGAGATACGGCTCGTAAACGTCCTCCAGCGTCACGGCCTCCTCGCCGATGGTGGCGGCCAGCGTTTCCAGACCAACCGGCCCGCCGCGGAAATTGACAATGATGCTCTCCAGCATACGGCGGTCTACGCCGTCCAGCCCCAGCCGGTCGATCTCCAGCGCCGAAAGCGCCATGTCCGCCGTGGCCTGATCCACCTTTCCGCTGCCCCTGACCTGGGCGAAGTCCCGCACCCGCTTGAGGATGCGGTTGGCGATGCGGGGCGTCCCGCGGGAGCGGCGGGCGATCTCCAGTGCGCCGCCGGGCACGATGTCCACACCCAAAATGCCCGCCGTGCGGGTGACGATGCGCTGCAGCTCCTCGGGGGTATACAGCTCCAGCCGCAGATGGACGCCGAACCGATCCCGCAGGGGGGAGGAAAGCTGCCCCGCCCGGGTGGTGGCGCCGATGAGAGTAAAGCGGGGCAGATCCAGCCGGATCGAGCGGGCCGCGGGGCCCTTGCCGATGATGATATCCAGCGCGTAATCCTCCATGGCGGGATAGAGCACCTCTTCCACGGCGCGGTTGAGGCGGTGGATCTCGTCGATGAAGAGCACGTCGTTTTCATTGAGATTGGTGAGCAGGGCCGCCAGATCGCCCGCCTTTTCGATGGCGGGGCCGGAGGTGACGCGGATATTGACCCCCATCTCGTTGGCGATGACGCCCGCCAGCGTGGTCTTGCCCAGACCCGGCGGGCCGTAAAGCAGCACATGGTCCAGCGGCTCGCCCCGCAGTCTGGCGGCCTGGATATAGACCCGGAGATTGTCCTTGATCTTTTCCTGCCCAGTATATTCCGTGAGAAAATGCGGGCGGAGCCCCGCCTCCTGATCCTCTTCCCGCAGGGCGGAGGAAACGATTCGCTGCTCTTCCTCCAGCGCCTGTCCAAATTCGATAGCCATATCCCGTCCCCCTTAAAACAGCCGCTTGAGGGCGGCGCGAACGATCTCGTCGGTGGCCATACCCTCGGTCTGAACGCCCTGCAGGGCCGATACCGCCACGGCGCGGGGATAGCCCAGCACCGCCAGCGCGGCCAGCGCGTCCTCCACTGCCGTCCCGCCGGGGGCTCCGGCCGCCGGAAGCTCGATCCCTCCGCCGGAGGCCGATTCCAGTTGATCGCGGCTCATCTTGTCCTTCATCTCCAAAAGGATGCGCTGGGCCAGTTTTTTGCCCACGCCGGGGGCGGCCGTCAGGGTCTTTTCGTCGCCGGAGATCACGCAGAGCGCCAGCTTTTCCGGCGTCGCCGCACCCAAAACGGCCAGCGCCGCCTTAGGCCCCACGCCGGAAACGGTGAGAAGCTGTTTGAAGCATTCCAGTTCCTCTTTCCGCGCAAAGCCGTAAAGCTCAAAGATATTTTCCGCCACACGCAGATAGGTGTAAAAAGTGGCGTTCTCCCCCACTCGCACCGAGCGGGCCGACTGATAGGAAGTATTGAGGGCATAGCCCACCCCGCCCGCGTCAATGATCACCATGGCGGCATCCACCGCCGCCACCTCGCCGGAAATATACGCAAACATCGCCGTTCCCCATTTCCTTCCTCAAAGACTATATATAGTTATGATATCACAATTTTGCACAAGACACAACCGGAAAACGCAGAAAAAGCGGCAGCTCCGCTGCCGCTTCAGCTTGTCAAAAAAGTCAAAATCGCCGAAACGGCGATTTTGTTTATCAATCGTTTTTGGCCGTTTTCTGTGTGAAAATGGTCAAAAACACCGCGACCCGCCGCCATTTTTCGCAAAAAATGCGGCGAAACCCGGCCCG
>JAFSZV010000063.1 GCA_017455565.1 Clostridia bacterium | reverse complement strand
CCAGCTAAAGGCCATTTTTTCGCACTTCTCCAATGTGAGTTTGTCAAGATATTCCTGACTTACGATTCCCACGTAGGCTTCATGCCACGACTTCCAATGGACATAGGCTTTCCCCTTTATTTCTTCGTCTGTCTCCATCTTTTTTAATATGATACCCATGTTGCCGTTCCTCCGCAAATTATCGATTCATCTAATTACTACAGTCCATTCGTCTCCCGAAACCAAATACTGAAACTCTGTCAGCTCCGGTGTGTTCATCACTTTCAGGAGATCGTCAAGATCATCCACGGTTTTTACTATGGAAAGGTCACTGTACTTGATCCATTCCATTTGGCCTTCCTCGGATGAGATAAGATTACCTGACCACCGCGTGGCCTTAAACAAGAGGACGACATACCTTCCGTTCTCTAAGGGAAATTGTTTTACTCCAACCAATCTCGGATCAAGGATCGTTAGACCGGTTTCTTCTTTCATCTCACGGATCACTGCATCAACAAAAGATTCTCCGGGTTCCACATGCCCGCCCGGCAATGCGTACCCTTGCCAGTCTTTCTTTGCTCTGTTTTGAAGCAGTATTTTATCGCCGTCTTCGATCAGGCATAATACTGTCAGTTCCACATTCTCTGTTCTGTTCATAGAATCATCCTCGCACATGGGTATCGGTTATTCCGCATCAATCTGATAGGAATACCACTCGTCCGATACTCTATGAAATCCAACTGCTTCAAACGCCTTTTGGCTCTGCGTATTGAAGGAGTAGATATTCGCCTTTACCTCTTTCAGGCCCTTTTCTTTCGCAAGCGCAAGCATATTGACAATGCATCTGCGTCCGATGTGAAGGTTCTGGTACTCCTTACAAACAACAATACTGATCTCCGCATTGTCTCGAAGGGAAACATCCCCGACAAGCGCGCCGCGGTACTGGATATAGTAACAATCTCCATGCGTACTCAAATAAGTATACATGCTATTCAACAAATCCAGATCATAGGCGTGGTCGATGTTATCAACCTGTTTGCACACATCAAGGTCCTGATACCAGGCAAGCGCAACTTCAGGATTTGGATAATATGGAATCAGCGTAGTTTCTTGATCAACAATTCTCTCTTTCATTTGTTGTCCTCTGCCCAGACCAATTACCGTTTCACCAGCAACAGCATGTCATACTCATCTTTGCCGTTTTCGACAAAGCCAATGGATTTCCAGAAACGAATAGAATCTTCTTTCATGCTGT
This sequence comes from Clostridia bacterium, assembly GCA_017455565.1. GTDB lineage: Bacteria > Bacillota > Clostridia > Oscillospirales > Butyricicoccaceae > UBA4644. Next base: position 32,743 of record JAFSZV010000063.1, on the reverse strand, counting down.
TCAGCTCGTAGTATTTTGCCCCGTCCGCTTTCGTGTACTGCTCCAGCGCCTCAAAGCAGCGGTGTCCTGTGCCGTATCCACGGAACTGAGTAAATACCCAATAATCCAGGATGAAGCATTTTCCGTCTTCACTCTGATAGGTGCAGTAGGAAGCAGCGCCGATCCGTTCACCATCCCGGCAGAAATAGATCATGTGCTGCTTATCTGTGCTGCGAATCATATGGCCTTCCAGAATTCCGCGATACTCTTTCCCCGTAAAATAGGCAATATCTTCTTCGTCGGCGATAATGCCATCATCCACGAGATACTTGATGTGGATCTTCCAAAACTCATTGATTCTCTCTACAGGGATTTCTTCAATGCTTATCATAGATCTATGCAAGCTGTGATCCTGCTTAGATAGGAAAAGAATACCGGCGCAATATGATATCCTCGTAAAAGCGAGCGTGGGAAAATTCTTCTTCAGCTCATCCACGACGAAGTAGATTTCGTCGTCATCCCATTTGTCACCCATGTCCTTCCGGAACTGCTCCAACTGCGCACGGGTTTCAAAGGCAACATCTCCGATTATAATCTGCCCGCCGGGTTTCAGATGATCCTGCAAAACGCGCAGGAAGAAAACCTTCTGTTCATCAGTCAGATGATGCAGGGAGTAGGTCGCTACGATGAAATCATAGTTCTGTGCCAGGAGCGGCTCCACCAATCCCTGTGTGAAATCGCCCTGATATAGATGAGCGTTGGGCATCTTTTGGGAAGCTAGTTCGATCATTCTTGCCGAGAAGTCCTGGCCGTAAATCGTGCAGCCGTTTTCGTACAGCTTCGCTGTCAGCATTCCGGTGCCGAAGCCGATGTCCAGCACAACGGCATTCGGCTTTTCCATGACCGTCTGATAGATGGTTCCCAGCACAGCCTTATAACCCGCAAAGGGGTAGGTATTCTCCTCATCGGACAAGCCGACGCTCCTGTCGTAGCCGTACGCCCAGAGGTTAAATCCGGTTTGATTCAGCATGGTCTTCCCTCGCATTTCTTCTGAATAGGATGCTATATTTATAAATACATTTTTGAAACTTATAGCTTCACCTTTTTCAGCTCCTCCAGCATGGCGGAGCGGCGCGGAAAGTCCCTTCGCCAGGTCTTCGCAAGCTCCGCAGCTTTTTCCCGTCCGTCCGGGTAACCATACAAACGTTTGAGCTCCTGTGCCGTTCTGGCATAGGCGCTGCGTGTAGAGGCCTGACGCATCTGATTGTCAAGCTGCTTCAGCAGCAGGTCGCGGACACGTTCCGGGAAGACCTTCCTTAATTCTTTCTCATACTTTTGAAGCTCATAGGGATGACGGCTTGCTTCCAGCTCCGCCATCATCTGCTCCAGCATTCCCTCGCTGAGCTGCAGCTCCCGGCGCAGGCTCTTCGTGTTCTCGTTTTGGAATAACTGCCTCAAAAGCTCCGGCCATTGGTCCGCAGGGACGGCCTGTTTCAGATCTGATACATACGTCATATCTCGCTGCGGAAAGCCAAAGACATGCCGCTTCAAAGCGCCCACCCACGCCCATTCAGGCCCGGATTGCTTCAAGATGCGAATCCGCCTTACACTGTATTCCGACAAAAGATACCGATCCTCCGCGTCCAGCTCTTCGCACTCTCGCAACAGCTCCAGCGCTTCCTTCCAATGTTTTTCCGCCTCCAGTCGATCCAACTCCTGCTTGCGAATAAATGGTTTTTCCCAAAACCTCTTTCGATAGGCGTCAACCTCCTGGGAGGAGGCACCAATTTGTTTCATCAATCCTATCCGCTGCGATACAAGCTGCTCCAAAGAGTATTCGTTTGCAGAGTTGATTCGTTTGTCCAGCATGGTAAGAATTTTCGGCAGCAGCTTCGGATCTGTAAAATGCTCGAAAACCACCGGCCACAGGAAGTCCTCCCCAATATCGCCGGAAAACCGACGAATCTGCGATTGGAACCAATCCAGCATCTTTGCCTGATCTGCTTCCGGAGATGGGATCAAATCTTCCCAATACTCCTGACAGCTGGATACAACAAAGCTTAAACCTCCGTCGGAATCGTCTATTTCCTGTGACAGTGCCTCTGCAAAAACCATTCCAATCAAGTCGAAAGCATCCATAACCAGTCTGTTTTCCAGAAGCGGCGCAATCGCCTCATCCAAATAGGAACAAAGCTCCTCGGTATAATCGGAGGCGTGATAATAGTCAATAAACCCGTGACGGTCGGAAGCCCTGCGGGAAATATCACGTAAATCTGCAGCCCAACGCTTCCGGACGGATGGATCAACAGTCTCTTTCCCAATAAGCGTAATGCGATCCCAAATGTCGCTGTGTTTCTTCGCCGCATCCGCCAGCAGCCGTCGAAGCTGCTCCTCCGACAGTACACTGATCGCTTTCGCCAACGCACCGTCTCTTGCCTCCCGTTTTTCCTGTCCGCGCCTTGCAATACATTCCACGAGCGGATACTCGGTGCTTTCGGTATCATCTGCAGCAAACAACACTGCAGCCATATGCTTGCAGTTGTTCCCATCCGCTGCGTAGGGACAGTTGCAGTTCATCTGCACAACGCGGTTGTTCTTGAGGACAATTTCTACAGAATAGGTATCTGTCCCCTCAACGGAGGCTTCGATACTCTGTTCATCCATCGCCTCAATTTCTACCAGCTCTGATTCGTAATACTCCTCTCCGCGGGAGAGAATATGCGGAGCAAAAAGCATCTTCCAGTCAGTGATTTCCATAGATCGTCATCCCTTACAATCATGCAATGCACATTCTGCCGGTGGGGGCTCATAACAGATTCTCGGCCCATTCCGTCTCTTTGAAGCCGGTAAGGACAAAGTCTGCGCCTACCAGCAGCGGCCGCTTGACCAGCATCCCGTCAGAGGCCAGCAACTGGAGCTGCTCGTCCTCTCTCATTCCGGGAAGTTGCTTGGAAAGATCCTACTCCCGGTACTGGATTCCGCTGGTGTTGAAAAAGCGTTTGAGCGGCAGCCCACTCAGGGCGTAGTACCGCCGCAGCGCCGCCTCGTCCGGGTGGTCGGCCTTGATGTCAATGACCTGATGCTCGATCCCATGCGCGTCCACCCATTGCAGGGCCTTCCTACAGGTGGAGCATTTGCTGTAGCAGTATACTTGAATCATATTCGTGCGCCTCCTATATGGATGTCAAGTGCTTATCGAAGTAGTTTTCCTTGTTGTACACCAGAGGTCAAAACAACTAAGCGGAAGTTGTCGATCTACAAGCAAGCTTCCATCATAAACCTCGGAATAGTTTTACCATTTGACATTGTTTCCGTCAGGGATTCAATCACCCTGAATCCGCATTTTCGGTAACAAGCCTGTGCCATATGATTGTCACAGTCGGTATACAGGGCCAGTTTTTTGACCCCTCTCTGTCTTAAATAGCACATCAGTTCTTGGATGGCCCATGTCCCGAATCCCTGTCCCTGATAATCCGTAAGAAGCACTGCCATTTTGAGGTATGCCTTTCTATCTTCATTCAGAAGGCCGTTGACTCCAAGCCACCCGATAGATATATTTCCATGCACAACGATAAAGTCTTCTTCATCATCGTCGTTAAGCCACTCTTTGATTGCGTCCATCCAGTCACGCAACTCCGAAGGGATTTCGTTCAGGACCTGCAAGACAGAAGGACAATTCATCAGTGAACTTAGAAATGCTGCGTCCTTTTCATTGACCGGCCTAATATGTATATTCTCCGTCTGGTTCATTCAAATATCCTCGCAAACTTCGATTTGTCAAATTGATTATACCAAATTCTTTCCCCGAAAACAACAAAGAAACCTCTCTTGACCAGTAGACAAAAGAGGTTTCTTGGATGGCGGAGGGTCAGGGATTTGAACCCTGGCGCCGGGATCGCCAACGTTCACGCTCACCAGCACCAGCCACCCCGCGAAAAAGATCAGGGCCTTCAAAACCGTGATTGCTGCTTTTTTCATTTCATCTATCTCCCTTTTTTCTGCTGTCCGCCTGCCGTCATGCTCCCGCCAGCTTTTTCAGCTCCCGCAAAAGGCACTCGCACTTCTTCGTGCCAATATAGCCCCGGTCGCCGCATTGGGCGCAGTCGGGCTTGTCGGTGAGATAATCGGCGGGCTTGCCCAGCTTTTCCAAAATCTCGTGCTGAAGGCGCAGGCTCTCCCGGTATTTGGCTTCCATCGCCGCGCGGGCGTCACCAGTGCTCCGGGCCATCCGCGAGGCGCACAGACGCATGGCGCTCTCGTTTTCGGCAAAAGCTTTCGATTCCTTCCGCAGCTCCTCCCGCCGCTTTTCCAGCGTCATCGCCCGCTGCTGGCGCCTTTCCTGCATGGCCCGCAAAATCGCGGCTTCAGCACTTTCGGGCTTTTTTTCGGCCTGCGCGAGCTTCGGTCCCTCCCGTGTCTCGTGCTCGGCCTGCTCCGGCGTGGCGATGCCTTTTTCGTGCCACGAGGTAACGATCTTGTCCAGATAGGGCCAGCTCATGCGTCCCGCTCCCAGTAGCGTCCGGTCGCAGGCCAGCTTCAGAAGGGCGTCAGAAACGCCCATTTTGTCCCATTTGTCGATGTATTTCTGCTCGCTCTCGCCGGGAAGCCTGTCCCGCATGCCAAAGAGCGCCAGCACCTTGGCTCCACGGCTGCGGCGGTCACGCTGTCGCTGGAGATAGGCCTCGGCCTCGGCGTATTCCGTCAGTCCCAGGTCATGCCAGCGATAGGCCACCCGTTCCACTTCCCGGGCGGTGAGGCGGCCCCGCTGGGCGCAGTCCCCGATGAGCAGCGTCAGCACGTCGGGCTTCATCTGCAGACTTTCGTGGACGTTGAGCAGGGTCTCCATCTCCCTTCGGTTGAGGATGCGTCCGGTGGCCGATTCAAAATAGCCGCACAGGCCAGCAAACACCGGGTCGCCCTCCCGGGCGCGCACCAGTTCGCCCGCACTGTAAGCCGGCTCCTGCCGCGGGGGCGGCGCAAGCTCCCGGGCCGTCAGGCCGTAAACCACCGTCAGCTCGGCCGCCTTATGTACCTGCTCGGGCTCGAGTCCCAGCGCCCGGGCCGCTTCTTCCTCGGTGCAGCCGCCATCCTTCGAGGCGGCATAGGCGTAAAGCAGCGCCGCCTGCGGATCCCGCAGTCCCGCCAGCGCCGCCATGGCTTCTTTTCCCTCTTTTTGCACGATCAGTCTTTGCCCGTCCAAGGAGATCCCTTCTTCTTTTCTCTGTTTTTTTCAGTATAACAAAAATAGTTTCCCGCGTAAAGCAAAAAGGGATGGAAATTTTCCCGCCGGTTTGCTATACTGAGATTAGGGGGGCGCCGTCCTCTTTTTGCTGTGTGCCCGAACCCTTCATTTTCCGGAAAGGAGCGGTCTCATGGATCACTTTTACGCGCTGGCGCGAGCCCGCGGCAAGGAAGAACACTTCGGGCGGGAGATCCTCTCCTGCACCGTTTTCCGCCATATGGCGCTGGCGGTAGAGGCCGCCGGCGGCACGGCGTATCTGGAATCCGACGTCTGCGAGGGCGATCGCATCACCCGCGAGGCTTTTTGCGCCATGGCAGAGGGCTCGTCCGTTCTGCTCCTGCTTTCGCCCGCGGCGGCCCTGTCCGCCGAGACGCTGATCCGCCTGGCCGACCGGCCCGAAACCTCGGCTCTGGTGGCGGGGCCCAGGGTACTGGCCCTGTGGGGCGGCGCGGGCGAGGTCTTTTCCCTAGATCCCGCCGCGCTGCCCGACACGGTGGCCCGGGTGCAGGCCATCCCCATCGAATCGATTCCCGTCACCGATCCCGAGAGCGCCTATGCCGTTCAGGAACAGCTTCGCCGCCGCATCAACCTGGGTTGGATGAAAAAGGGCGTCTTTTTCACCGATCCCAACACCACGCATATTTCGCCGCAGGCGGTGCTGGAGCCCGGCTGCACGCTGCTGCCCGGCTGTCTGATCTATGGCGAAAGCACCGTGGCCGCGGGCGCCGTCATCGGGCCCAACGCCCTGCTGAAAGACGCCCGCGTGGGCGAAAATTGCACCGTCAATTCCTCCCAGATCACCGGCAGCACCGTGGGCAGCGGCACCACCGTGGGCCCCTTTGCCTATATCCGCCCGGGCTGCGTCATCGGCTCTAACGCCCGCATCGGAGACTTTGTGGAGCTGAAAAATTCCTCTGTGGGCGACGGGACCAAGATCTCGCACCTCACCTATATCGGCGACAGTGACTTGGGCAAGCGCATCAACGTGGGCTGCGGCGTGGTCACCGTCAACTATGACGGCAAGCGCAAATACCGCACCACCGTAGAGGACGACAGTTTCGTCGGCTGCAACGTCAATCTGGTCTCGCCGGTGAAGATCGGCCGGGGCTCGTATCTGGCCGCCGGCGGAACCATCACCGAGGATGTGCCCGAGGACGCCTTTGTCATCGCCCGCTCCCGCGCCACCGTCAAGCGCGACTGGGTACAGAAGCGCCGTGAAGAAGGGAAGCTCTGATCCTTCCGCAAACGCAAGTTTTTAACAAATATTATATATGTTGGGGGTAAACGCATATGATTTCTCACGGCACCAAGATCAAGCTGTTCGCAGGCAATTCCAATCCCGCTCTGGCCCAGAAGATCGCTGACAAGCTGGGCATGCCGCTGGGCAACTGCGTGGTCAAGCAGTTCTCCGACGGCGAGACCTCGGTTTCCATCAACGAGACCGTCCGCGGCTGCGACGTCTTCGTTATCCAGTCCACCTGCTATCCCGTCAACGACAACTTCATGGAGCTGCTCATCACGATCGACGCCTTCCGCCGGGCCTCCGCCGGACGCATCACCGCCGTCATGCCCTATTTCGGCTATGCCCGGCAGGACCGCAAGGCCAAGCCCCGCGATCCCATTTCCGCCAAGCTGTGCGCCGAGATGCTGGAGGCTGCAGGCGCGAACCGCGTTTTGACCATGGATCTCCACGCCAGCCAGATCCAGGGCTTCTTCAACATTCCGCTGGACAATCTGGTGGGCACAAAGCTGCTCTCGCAGTATTTCTACGACCGCATCGGCGCAAACAACCCCGATTATGTGGTGGTTTCCCCCGATCTGGGCTCGGTGACCCGCGCCCGCAAGTTCACCGACAAGCTGGATCTGCCCATGGCCATCGTGGACAAGCGCCGTCCCAAGCCCAACGTATCCGAGGTCATGAACATCATCGGCGACGTCAAGGGCAAAAAAGTCATCCTGGTGGACGACATGGTGGACACCGCCGGCACCCTGTGCCACGGCGCAAAGGCGCTGATCGAACGGGGCGGTGCCACCGAGGTCATCGCCTGCGCCACCCACGGCGTTTTGTCCGGCCCCGCCATTGAGCGGTTGAAGGACAGCGTCATCACCAAGCTGATCCTGCTGGACACCGTCCCCATTGAAGGGGAAAAGGCCATCAACAAGATCGAAGTGCTGTCTGTGGCCGACCTGTTCTCCGAGGCCATCCGCCGCGTCTTTGGCGAAACGGCCATGTCCGATCTGTATAACTGACCGGCGCTTCCGGCTCTGCCCGGCGCACTGAAAAAAGGGGCGTTTTACGATTTTTCGACGGAAAAAGATCATGGAACCGAAGCAGATTGATTTCATTGTCTGCGGCCTGGGCAATCCCGGGAGCAAATATGAGATGACCCGCCACAACGTGGGCTTCTGCGCCATCGACCTGCTGGCGGAAAAGCTCGGCCAGGGGCGGCTGAAGAGCGCCAAATGCAAGGCGCTCTACGGCGTGTGCGCCGTCGGGGGGAAAAACGTCCTCCTGATGAAGCCCCAGACCTTTATGAACCTTTCCGGCGAGGCGGTGCGGGATATGCTGCACGCCTATGGCCTCACGCCGGAAAAGCTGCTGGTGGTCTTTGACGACGCCGACCTGCCTGCGGGACGCATCCGTATCCGCAAAAGCGGCTCGGCGGGCACCCACAACGGCATGCGCAGCATCATTTATCTTCTGGAAAGCGACCAATTCCCCCGCATCAAGGTAGGGATCGGCCATCCCGGCCGGGAAAGTGGCGAGGATCTGGCAGATTATGTCCTTTCGCCCATGGACAGCGACACCTGGGCGGCCGTCAGGACCGTGCCCGGCGCGGTGATCGATCTGCTGGAACACGGCGTGGAGCACGCCATGCAGGAATACAACAATTTTTCTCCCGGGCCTGCCCCGGAGGAAAAGCAGGACGTTCGGAAAAAGGAGTGACATCATGCTGCTGATCAAAAACGGACACGTCAAGACCATGGCCGGCCCCGATATCGAACACGGCTGCGTCCTCATCGGGGACGACGGCAAGATCGCCGCCGTAGGCGAAAAAATTGCCTGCCCCAAGGGGACGCAGGTCATCGACGCCAAGGGCCGTCTTGTGACCCCCGGCTGCGTGGAGGCCCACTGCCACATCGGTCTGGACAACGAGGGCATGGGCTGGGAGGGCCACGATTACAACGAGATCGTCGATCCCGTCACCCCTCAAATGCGGGCCATCGACTCCATCAATCCCATGGACGAAGCCTTTGCCAACGCCCTGCGGGGCGGCGTCACCACCGCCTGCACCGGTCCGGGCAGCGCCAACGTGGTGGGCGGCACCTTCGTGGCCATCAAGCTGACAGGCAAGCGGGTGGACGACATGATCGTCAAGGACCCCCTTGCCATGAAATGCGCCTTCGGTGAGAATCCCAAGCGGTGCTACGGGCAATCCACCGGCCGCAAGGCCCCCATGACCCGCATGGGTGTGGCCGCCCTTTTGCGGGAGCTTCTGTTCAAGACCCGTCGCTATCTGGAAGACAAGGAAGCGGGCAAGGCGCCCGCCTTTGATATGAAGCTGGAAGCCATGATCCCCGTCATCAAGGGCGAGATCCCCCTGAAGGCCCACGCCCACCGTCACGACGACATCCTCACCTCCATCCGCATCGCAAAGGAATTCGGCGTGCGTCTGACACTGGACCACTGCACCGACGGCGCCCTGATTGCCGGCGAGCTGGCCAAAGAAGGCTTTCCCGCCTTCGTGGGCCCCACGCTGGGCGGCAAGAGCAAGGTCGAGCTGCAAAACAAGAGCTTTGATACGCCCCGAGTGCTGTACGAGGCCGGCGTGGACATTGCCATCATCACCGACGCCCCCGTCATCCCCCTGCAGAATCTTCCCCTGTGCGCCGGTCTGGCCGCCAAGGCCGGCCTGCCCATGGACGAGTCCTGGAAGGCCGTCACCATCAACGCTGCCCGCCTGACGGGCATCGACAGCCGCGTGGGTTCGCTGGAGCCGGGCAAGGATGGCGATGTGGTCGTCTGGACCGCCGATCCGCTGATCTATCTGTCCGGCGAGGCCGCCTGCACCGTGGTCAACGGCAAGATCGTCTATCAGGCCGAATAACCGGAAAAACCCATCATCCGCCCCTTGCCGACACCCCGTTCCTTTCGGAAACGGGGCGCTCGGCGTTGCCCTCGATCAGACGAAAAGGAGTGTATCCGCTTATGGAGCTTTCCTCTCTCCCAAAATCTCTTCCCGAATATCAGAAGCTGCTATCCGCCGCCCGCAACGGCCGGATCGCCTCGGTCTACGGCGTTTCGCCGGTGCACCGCGCCCATCTGGCGGCGGCGCTTTGCGCCGACCTGCCCCAAAGGACCTTTTGCGTCATCCTGCGGGACGAAGCCGCCGCCCGCGCCTTCGCAGAGGATCTTTCTTCTCTCGGCGGGCCTCCGGCGGCCCTTCTACCCTGCCGCGACCCGGTATTCCACAATGTGGAAAGCCTTTCCCACGGCTACGAGCAGCAGCGTCTGGCCGCCCTTTCCGCCGTGCACACGGGCCGGTGCCGGGTGCTGTGCGCCCCCGCCGACGCCCTGATGTTGCACACCCTCCCGCCGGAAAAGCTGGAGGAGGCCCGCATCCCGCTGGAAGAGGGGACCGCTTTGCCCGTGGAGGAGCTGACCCGGCGGCTGGTGCTGGCGGGTTATACCCGCTGCGCGCAGGTAGAAGGCCCCGGCCAGTTCGCCCTGCGGGGCGGTATTCTGGACGTTTTCCCCGCGGGGGAGGATATGCCCCTCCGTGCCGAGTTTTTTGGGGACGAGGTGGATTCTCTCAGCCGCTTCGACCCCCTGACCCAGCGGCGCACCCAGCGGATCCCCGCCGCCCTTCTGCTCCCTGTGCGCGAGGCGTTGCCCCAGCTTGCGGAGGGGGGCGCGGCGGGCCTTGCCGCCGCGCTGGAAAAGCTGGCGGCCCGCAAGGGCTGCTCCGAGGCCCTGCGGACCAATCTCCGCGCCGACGCCGAGCTGCTGACCCAGCTCCCCGCCTTCCCCGCCGCCGACCGCTATCTTTCGCTGATCTATCCCAGGCCCGCCACGGCCTTTGATTACCTGCCCGAAAACACGGTCTTTCTCTGCTGCGACACCCCCGCCGTGCTGGAATGTGCCCAGGGCGCCGCTCACCGGCAGGCCGAAATGCTGGAGCATCTGCTGGCCGAGGGGATCCTTCCCCCTGCCAAAACCGGCTATTCCATGGACGAAAAGCAGTTTCAGGGGGCGCTTTCCGGCGCCGTTTTGCAGCTCGACAGCTTTCTCACCGCCTCGGCTTTTGCCCCCCAGGTGCTCATCCCCTTTCCCGCCCGGCAGCTCTCCGCCGCAGGCGGCGGCTTCGAGAACCTCGCCCGGGACGTGAGCGATTATCTTCGCCTGAATTATACCGTCTATCTTCTGGCCGGCGGCGAGGCCCGGGCCCAAAACCTCTGCCGCCTGCTGGAGGAGCAGGAGCTCCCCTTTGTCCGCACGGTGGAGCAGGCCGCGCCCCGGCGGGTGTGCGTGCTGCCCGCAGGGCTGAGCGCAGGGATAGAATATCCCTCGCTGCAAATCGTCATCCTGTGCGAGGGGCCCCGGTCCCAGCGCAGGCCGGCCCGTCGCCGCCGCAGCAGCCGGGATCAGATCCAGAGCTTTTCCGACCTGCATCCCGGCGATCTGGTGGTGCACGAGCACCACGGCATCGGCCGCTTTGTGGGGGTCGAGCGCATTCAGGTGGACCGGGTCTGGCGGGACTATATCAAGATCGCCTATGCCGGGACGGACTTTGTCTTTGTCCCCGCCACCGCGCTGGATCTGGTGAGCAAATACATCGGTTCGGCCGAGACTGAAACCGTCCGTCTGGCCAAGCTGGGCACGAGCGCCTGGCAAAAGGCCAAACAGCGGGCGAAAAAATCCGCCTCGGATCTGGCGGAGCAGCTTCTCAAGCTCTACGCCGCCCGGCAAAAGGCCGAGGGCTATCCCTTCGCCCCCGACGACGACTGGCAGCGCAGCTTTGAGGAGGCCTTCCCCTACGAAGAGACCGAGGATCAACTCCTCTGCGCCCAGGAGATCAAAAAGGACATGGAGCGCCCCGTCCCCATGGACCGGCTGCTCTGCGGCGACGTGGGCTTCGGCAAGACCGAGGTGGCCTTCCGCGCCGTGATGAAATGCCTGCTCTCCAACAAGCAGGCCGCCGTTCTGGTGCCCACCACCGTGCTGGCAAGACAGCACTATTTCAGCGCGGTAGATCGGTTTTCCGGCTATCCCGTCAAGGTAGAAGTGATGAGCCGCCTCCGCACGCCAAAGCAGCTTCAGGAGATCGCCCGCCGAGTCAAGGCCGGGCAGGTGGATCTGCTCATCGGCACCCACCGCATTTTGCAGAAGGATATCGCCTTCCGGGATCTGGGCCTGCTGGTGGTGGACGAGGAGCAGCGCTTCGGCGTGGCCCACAAGGAGCGCATCAAGCAGATGGCGCAGGGCGTCGACGTGCTGACGCTGACGGCCACCCCCATCCCCCGCACCCTGAACATGGCCCTTTCGGGTATCCGGGACATGAGCGTTCTGGAGGAGGCCCCTCTGGGCCGCCAGCCGGTACAGACCTTTGTTCTGGAGCAGAACGACGCCGTTTTGCGGGACGCCGTTCGGCGGGAGCTTTCCCGGGGCGGACAGGTCTACTACCTCCACAACCGCATCGAGGACATCGAGCGCACCGCGGCGCGGCTGCAGGTCGAGTTCCCCGACGCCGTCGTCGCCACGGCCCACGGACGCATGGGCGAGGAGGAGATGGGAGACGTGATGAGCCGATTTTATCAGGGCGAGATCTCGATCCTGGTGTGCACCACCATCATTGAAACCGGCGTGGATGTGCCCAACGTCAACACCCTTATCGTGGAGGACGCCGACCGGATGGGTCTGGCCCAACTCCACCAGCTTCGCGGCCGGGTGGGCCGCTCCAGCCGCCACGCTTACGCCTATCTCACCTATCGCCGGGGCAAGGCCCTCAGCGAGGTGTCGCAAAAGCGGCTTTCCGCCATCCGCGAGTTTGCCGAGTTCGGCTCGGGCTTCAAGATCGCCATGCGGGATCTGGAGATCCGGGGCGCGGGCAACGTGCTGGGCGCCGAGCAAAGCGGCCACATGATGGACGTGGGCTACGACCTCTATCTCCAGCTTTTGAGCGAGGCCACCGCCGAGCTCCGGGGCGAGGCGCCCGTCCGCCGCACCGACTGCACCGCCGACCTGCTGGTGTCGGCCAACCTGCCCCAGCGCTATGTTTCCGATGCCGCCACCCGGGTGGACCTTTACCGTCGCATCGCCATGATCTCCTCTGAGGAAGACCGGCAGGACATGACCGACGAGCTCATCGACCGCTTCGGCGATCCCCCCGCCCCGGTCATGGCGCTTTTGGACATCGCCCTTCTGCGGGCCGACGCCTCCCGGGCGGGCGTCTGTGAAATCACCCAGAAAAACGGCGCCCTGCTGCTCTATTTCCGCGCCGAAACGCTTAAGCGGGCCGCTGCCGTCTGCGCCGAGCCCTCGCTGCGGGGCAGGATCTTCCTCTCCGCCGGCGACAAGCCCTATATCACCCTCAAGCTGCGCCCCGCCGACGATCCCCTCGCCCGGGCAAAGGCGCTGATCGCGCTTTACACCGCCGCAGAATCGTGATATGATAAAACAAATCGTTTGCAAAGAACCCATCTTCAAAGGAGCGTTCTCATGCTGAAAAAGATCCTCTCCGCGCTGCTGTGCGCCGCGCTTTTTGTCCTGCCGCTGGCAGGCTGTAGCCCCAGCCCCACCGCCGTGACCGTGGGCGGGCGCAAGGTGGACGCCTCGGAATACGCCTTCTATCTCAGCTACAACCGCATCCGTTCAGGCGAGCCCTCTGGCACCATCCTTTACAGCGCCGAGAGCACCGCCCTTGCCCGGGAGGCCGCGCTGGATCAGATCGTCACCAACGAGGTGGTGCGGCTCAAATGCGCCGAGCTGGGGCTGACCCTTTCCGCCGAAACCAAGGCCCAGCTCGCCGCCGAAAAGGCCGCGCTCATCGACTCGCTGGGCGGCAAGGCCGCTTATCTGGACTATCTGAAGCAGGCCAATCTCACCGACCGGGCCTATGACAAGCTGGCCGAAAACGAGTCCTGGTACAACCTGCTTTACGATCACATGCAAGAGGACGGCCGCCGGTATTACACCGACGAAAAGCTGCGGCAGTATTTTGCCGAGCATTACGCCACCGTGAAGTATATCTTTTTTACCATGCTGGACAACGACGGCCAGTTCCTCCCGCTGGAGGAGCGGCAGGAAAAGCGCCTGCTGGCCGAATCCGTCCTTGCCAAGGCCCAGACCCCCGACGCCGATTTCGACGCGCTGATGGCCCAGTACAATGAGGACCCCGCCATGACGGTTGGCTTCCCCGTGAGCGAGCTGGAGGCCGGCAGCACCTATTATCTCACCTCGCTTTTTTCGCTGGAGGAGAATCAGGTGAGCGAACTGCTCACCCTGCAGGACGGCTGGTATATCCTCAAGCGCTGCCCGGTTTCCGCCACGGTTTACGACGAAAACCAGCAGGACATCGCCGAAGCGGCGCTGGACTGGCGCTTCGACCAGACCCTGCGGCAGTGGAAGACGGAATATTCCGTCACCGTTCACCCGGTGGTGGACCAGATCGACCTGAACAATCTGTCTGACTATGTAAAATGACCCATATCGAAAAGACAGCCCGTTCCGGCTTGCCGGATCGGGCTGTCTGCAAAAGACCCGTTTCTTGACAGGTCCTGTAAAATATGTTTTAATAACATCGCCGTTATTCGGAAACGGAAATCAAAAAAGGGGTGATCTGCATATGAAAATGGATCGCGTACGGAGAGCCCGCGAGATCTGACCCTCCGAATTACAACATGGAGGAGATTCCTATGCTCAAACTCACGGAAGTAACCGAAGAAAACTGGCTGGACATCCGCGCCTTGTCTGTGGACGACAACCAGAAGGCGTTTCTCGACAGTGCCGTCGGCATCCTGGCGAGAGGCTATGTTTACCGCTTTTGCCGCGCCAGAGTCATCGGGATCGCCAGCGACGATGTAATCATCGGCGTCGCGCTGGTGCGGGATCTGGACGACGAGCCCGCCTGTTATGATTTACAGCAATTCATGATCGGCCGGCAGTATCAGAGACAGGGATACGGCACAATCGCCCTGCGCATGATCCTCTCCGCGCTGGAGCAGGAACGGAAATACGATTGTGTGGAGGTCTGTGTCAAAAAGGACGATGCCGCCGCCCTTCGGGTTTACGAAAAGACGGGATTTACCGATACCGGCTATGTGGACAAAGCCGCGCCTGATTCGCGGAATCTGATGTATTCTTTTCAAAAAGCCCAGCCAGATCGTGCGGATGCGCGGAATTGAAATCAGGCAAGCGACGCGCTCTGGCAGCAGGCCGCGCCGCCAAAACGAGCCATAAAGCAGCCCTGCCGAAGTGATATGCTCCCTCTATGAGAGACAGTGAAAAAGAAAAACACTGTCATCAAGAGGGAGCATTGTCATGCCACACAAGGCGAAAGTAAGCGCAGAAGAAAAAACAAGGATTGTGCAAGACTGCATTGCAGGGAAGCTCAGTAGGTCGGAGGCTGCAAGGAAGGCAGGAGTGGACGAGAAAAGCCTCCGCCGGTGGATAGCACGGTATGAAGTTGAGGGTAGTCTTGCGTTTATCGCAACAGGAAAGAACAGGATAAGCTAGTTTGAGACAACGCCTTTTTTCATGAGCTACAGTTTCAGGTCGCCCTCTTTGATCCAGCCCAGCTTGCGGCAGACTGCGCCGAACAGCAGGCACAAAACCGCGGGAAGGACGAAGCTGATGAGGATCAGCCCAATCCAGTCCATAGCGGCGGGTGTAATGGCAGAAGCGCCGTGCTCCAGCGCCTTGGCGCTGGGGTCGAGCCACCCGGTCCACACACCGATCTGTCCGCACAGGCCGCAGGTGCCCATGCCGGAATTGATGGGCTCGCCGTTCATCTCCAGCCGGAACAGGCAGGTGGCCAGCGGCCCGGTAATGGCCGAGGTAAGAATCGGCGGGATCCACACCCGGGGATTGCGGACGATGTTGGGCATCTGGAGCATGGAGGTGCCAAGTCCCTGGCTCACCAGACCGCCCCAGCGGTTTTCCCGGAAGCTCATCACGGCAAAACCCACCATCTGGGCGCAGCAGCCGGCCACCGCCGCGCCGCCCGCCAGACCGGTAAGGCCCAGCACCGAGCAAATGGCTGCCGAGGAGATGGGCAGCGTCAGCGCCACGCCCACCAGCACCGCCACGGCGATGCCCATCCAGAAGGGCTGGAGCTTGGTGGCCTGGTCGATCACGTCGCCAAAGGCCTTTGCCGCAAGCCCGATGGGGGGCGCGATGAGCTTGGCCAGCAGAACGCCCACGAAAATGGTGACAGCGGGGGTCACCAGAATGTCGACCTTGGTCTCCTTCGAAACCGCCTTGCCGCATTCGGCGGCGATGACGGCGATAATCAAAACGGCCAGCGGGCCGCCCGCGCCGCCCTCGGCGTTGGCCGCCCAGCCCACCGCCGCAAGAGAAAACAGCACCATGGGCGGCGCCTTGAGGGCAAAGCCGATGGCCACGGCCATGGCCGGGCCGGACACCGCCATGGCGTAAGCGCCGATGTCGGTAAGGGTCTGCCAGCCGGTCTGTTGTCCCAGCGTCCGCAAAATCGTGCCGATAAGCAGCGAGCAGAACAGGCCCTGCGCCATGGCTCCCAGCGCGTCGATGCCATAGCGCCGCGCCGAGATCTCGATATCCTTCCGTTTCAAAAACGCCTTGAGTTTTTCCATGATGTCTTCCTCCTGCGGATCAGATTCGCCCCTTGGAGCGCATGTTGTCCATGGCATATCATATCATGGCGAAAAAGAAAATTCAATTGTCCCGCCATAGAGCGATCTCCCTGTTTTTCCCGATTTTTTGTGAAAAATCCATATTGCAGTTACCTGAGAATTGATTATAATGAATAGTTGCTTGTTTCTTTTTTCAGAACACGGAAAAGAGGTTTTGCCATGTATGATTTGATCGCACTGGCCGTGACCCTGCTGGCCGGCCTTCTGATGACGCGCATCTTTAAGCTGCTGCACGTCAGTTTCCCCGACGTAACGGCCTTTTTGCTGGCAGGTCTTGCCATCGGCCCTTACGGACTGGGTCGGCTGCACGTGGCCGGGCTCGGGTTTTCCGATGCCGGCGCCATCGGCCGGCTGGACATGGTCTGCACGGTGGCGCTGGGCTTCATCGCCTTTGCCATCGGGAATGAATTCCGTCTGTCTCAGTTAAAAAAGACCGGACGCCAGGCTGCCGTCATCGGCGTGTTCCAGGCCCTCGTTGCCATGGCGCTGGTAGACGCCGCCCTCATCCTTCTGCACTTTGCCCTGGGCGAAGCCGTCCTGCCCCTGTCCGCCGCCATCACGTTGGGCGCCATTGCCACGGCCACCGCCCCCGCCGCTACCCTGATGGTGGTGCGGCAGTATAAGGCCAAAGGTCCTCTCACCGATCTTCTGCTCCCCATCGTGGCGCTGGACGACGCAGTGGGGCTGGTGGCCTTCGCCGTGTCCTTCGGCATCGCGCAGGCCATGGTCAGCGGCACCGTCAACGCCGCCACCGTGATTCTCGAGCCCCTGCTGGAGATCGTGGGCTCGCTGGTGCTGGGCGCCGTCATGGGCTGGCTGCTCACGCTTTTGGAACGGCTGTTTTTCTCCAACACCAACCGCCTTTCCCTGACCATCGGCTTCGTCCTCATGACCATCGCCTTTTCTTCGCTCCGGATCGATCTGGGCTTTGCCGAACTTCACTTTTCCTCGCTGCTGGTGTGCATGATGCTGGGAACGATGTTCTGCAATCTCTGCCCCCGCTCGGGCGACATCATGTCCCGCGCCGAAAAATGGACGGCTCCCATTTACGCCCTGTTCTTTGTCCTCAGCGGCGCACAGCTTGAGCTTTCGGTATTCCGCAGCATGGCTGTGGTGGGCATCGGCCTGCTCTATATCCTTACCCGTTCGGCAGGCAAATATCTGGGAGCCCGAGCCTCCGCCGCCATGACGGGGTGCTCCACTTCCATCCGCCGCTATCTGGGCATCACGCTTCTGCCCCAGGCAGGCGTCGCGCTGGGCATGTGCACAACCGCGGCTGCCCTGATGGGCAGCTATGAGGGCACCCTGATCCGCAACATCGTATTGTTCGGCGTGCTGATCTACGAACTGGTGGGCCCCTCGCTCACCCGTTGGGCGCTGGCCTGCGCGGGCGATATCCGTCCCGCCCCCGCGGAAAAAAAGAGCCACGACCGCTTCAATACGCCGAAGCTTACCCGTTGACCCCTCTGCCCGCAGGCCCACGGCCTGCGGGTTTCTTTTTCGCGGGAATTTACCCGCCGTTTAACCAAAATCCGGTTTTTTGTGCTATACTATGGATAATCGTCATCCTTTTGTCCGGAGGTGTTCCCATGTCTGTGAAAAAGCGGCTGTTCTGGTCGCACATCCTGATGTTTGCCCTGCCCGTTGCGGCCTATTGGCTGATCTCCTTCGCCGCCGACCGGCTGACGCTGGTCTGGCTGCTGCGCCAGAGCTATGCCTCGCTGGAGGATTTCCGCCGTCAGGTGCTCCACGCCCAGCAGATCAGCCGGATCCTGACCATCGCCGTTCTGGTGCTGACGCTGCTCATCGCCGACCGCTTTCTCTCCCGGGGCGTGCTCAACAAGATCCGCACCTCGCTGGATCAGCTTTCCCAGGGCCTGCGCAGGCTGCAGGAGGGCGATCTCGCCTGCCGCCTTCCCGAGGAGGCCCGTGACGAATTTTCCCCCGTCCGCGCCGACTTCAACGCCACCGCCGCCCAGCTCCAGCAATCGGTGGCCCGGGTGCGGGAAAACGAGAAAAACCGTCAGGAGCTTCTGGCGGGCATCTCTCATGACCTCCGCTCGCCCCTCACCTCCATCCGCGCCTATGCCGACGGCCTGCTGGACGGCGTGGCCCAGACCCCCGAGGCGCAGACCCAGTATCTCACCATCATCCGGGACAAGACCCGGGACCTTCAGGCGCTGGTGAACAAGCTCTTCCTCTTTTCCCGCATGGATCTGGGGGAAAACGCCGATCATCCCGAGCCGGTGTCCCTCCGCGGCGAGTTGGAGCTGCTCTGCCGGACGCTTGCGCCCGAATACGCGGAAAAGGGGCTTGACATCTCCCTTTCCTGCGCCGGCGAGGGGCGGGTCATGGCCGACCCCGACACCCTTCACCGCATCCTTTCCAACGTGGCCGAAAACAGCCTGAAATACAAGACCGCCCCCCGGGGACGGCTGGAACTGACCCTTTCCGAAACACCCCAATACGTTTCCCTCTCTCTTTTAGACGACGGGCCGGGGGTCCCGAAAGAGGCCCTGCCCCACCTGTTCGACGCCTTTTACCGGGCCGATCCCTCCCGCACCGCCCAGATCGCGGGCAGCGGGCTGGGCCTAGCCATCGTTTCCCGGGCCGTGCGGAACATGAAGGGGCGCATCATCGCCCGCAACGCCGAGCCCCACGGGCTGCTGCTGGAAATCCAACTCCCCCGTCTGGAGCAGTTTGAATCCAAGGAGGTCTGAGCCGTGCAGAAGATCCTGATTGTAGAGGACGATCCCGCCATTTCCCGCATCGAGCGGGACTATCTGGAACTGAGTCAGTTTTCCGTCACCGTGACGGAAAACGGGGAAGCGGGCTTGCGGGAGGCTCTGAAGGGCGAATACGACCTGATTTTGCTGGACGTGATGCTTCCGGGGATCGACGGCTTTGCCGTCTGCCGCGCCCTGCGGGAAAAGCAGGTGGACGTACCCATTTTGATGGTCACCGCCCGCTCCGAGGATCGGGACAAGATCCGCGGGCTGGGTCTGGGCGCCGACGATTACATTGAAAAGCCCTTCTCCCCCGCCGTGCTGGTGGCCCGCATCCGAGCCAATCTGGCTCAATATGCCCGCCTGCGGCAGGGTGCCGCGCAGGAGGAGGCTCTGACGGCGGGCGCGCTGCGGCTGGAGCCCCGGAGCCGCAGAGTTTTCCTTTCGGAAAAAGAGATCCCGCTGAAAAACAAAGAATACGAGTTGCTCTGGTTCTTCATGCGCAACGCTGGCATGGTCTTTGACCGGGAAACCCTTTACGAGCGGGTATGGGGCATGGAGGCGCTGGGCGACAACGCCACCGTGGCGGTACACATCAACCGCCTGCGGGAAAAGCTGGAGGAAAACCCCGCCGAGCCCCAGTATATCGTCACCGTCCGCGGCGCGGGCTATCGCTTTGAGGGCTGAGGCGCACTTGTTCAACCAAAGGGAAATTTTTTGTAAGGAATCGCCTTCTTCGCCTTTGAAAGCAGTCTGTTGGATTATACTTTTGAGGCGCTTGACCATACCGATCAGCGATGATATCATTCTTCAACCATTTGGATCTTGGGAGGATGCACATGAACCGCAATAGTACGGCACAATTCTGGGAGCAATCGTGGAAATCAATTGACCGTGAGCGCATTTCATCATACGCCAAAAACTTTGACACCAAAGAAGACGCTATCATTAATTTTTTAAAGCAGCAGGGAAGCAACCATATTTGTGATGCCGGCTGCGGATGTGGGTTGTATTCGCTCAAGCTGGTGCGATATGGACTTTCCGTTTCCGGCTTTGACATTGCAGAAGATGCCATTTTGCTGACAAAAAAGCTGCTTTCGGAAAATGGATATCCGGCAAACGGTTTTAAACAGGCAGACATCCTGTCAACAGGATATGCAGACTGTTGTTTTGACGCCGTTGTTGCGAGAGATGTGGTCGATCATATGCCGATAATACATGGGATCCAGGCCGTTAAGGAGCTGTCGCGCATCGTTCGGCCCGGTGGGTGCGTGGTGCTGACGCTAGATGCTGCGGACGATGAATATGAATCTGAACCGCATGAAATCAATGAGAACGGGGACTATTTGTTTATTCAAGGAAAATGGAGCGGTATGGTCTTTCATCCATATTCACCTCGCGAGATCAAAAAACTAACTGCCGGGTTAAATCAGAAGCAGTTGCTTTCAAATAATGAAAGCTTTATTGTCGTACTGAACAAGTAGAAGAGAAACGGCGCTCGGCATGGAATGCACAAATCCCTGTTGATAGAAAAGCTCTTTCATTGACCGCAGCTTTCGCGGGCATCGGATGTTGCCCCCGAAAAGCCAAACCAAAAATACAAAACAGGAGCGACCGCAGAAGTCCCTCCTGTTTCTATTCTTTTGAGCCGGTTCTTCTTTTCACAAAGCGCCCTTCTTGCGGAGAGTATCCAAGGGCGGTTTTTCAAGTTTATCCGCTGTTTATCTTTTGATTAAACAGAGTTTAACTTTCCCGGGTATACTAAAGCCATCAAAACAAAAATGATTGAAAAGGAGCGATCAGCATGACAGACCGCAACGATATGGAAAACGCCCGGCTGTTCGACGCCGGAGAAGACCCTTCCCGCCTGGAAGACACCGTAAAGGAGGCCGCCCGGGCCACCGCCGACGAGATCGCCGCCGAAGCCAAAGCCACCGAAGAATCTCCCGCGGCCGAAGACGCTTTTATTCCTCACGAGGCCGATCACGCTTCTTTCGGCGCCGCCCAGTGGCAGACCGGCGCCGCGGAACCAGAACCCGTCCAGCCCAAAAAGCACCACAGGGCGGGCAAAACCCTGCTGGCTGCTGTAGCACTTCTACTGGCCGCCGCTTTGTGCTTCGGCGCGGGCTATGCCGGCGTGCGCGTGGCGGGCAACGCCAAAAACAAGGTGATTTTGCAACAGATCGTCGCCTCCGGCAGCGACAGCGGCACCAGCCTTCCCGCCATGGCGGAGGGCACTCTCACCTCAGAAGCGGTGGCCGAGCTGGTGAAAAGCTCGGTGGTGGCCATCACCACCGAAAAAATGACCACCGGAAACTATTGGTTTGGCAGCTACGTGCTTTCGGGTGCCGGCTCGGGCATCGTCATCAGTGAAGACGGTTATATCCTCACCTGCGCCCATGTGATCAACGGCGCCTCCAAAATCACCGTGGAGCTGCGCGACGGCACCACCCACGAGGCGGAAGTTGCGGGCATGTACGTCAACGGCGACGTAGCCGTGGTCAAGATCGACGCCGACGGCCTGACCCCCGTGGTGGTGGCCGACAGCGATGCCCTGCGTCAGGGCGCGGTGTGCTATGCCGTCGGCAATCCCGAGGGCCGCTTCTCCGGATCGATCTCCGACGGCATCGTTTCCGCCCTCGACCGCACCATCTCCGTTCAGGTAGAGAGCGGCGCGGGCCGGGGCAACAGCCTTTACGACATGTTCTACGGCGGCTATAACGCCAGGTCCTCCATCACCCTCAACGTGATCCAGATGACGGCAGCCGTTTCCCCGGGCAACTCCGGCGGCGCGCTGTTCAACGACCGGGGCCAGCTCATCGGCATGGTGTCCGCCAAGAGCTCCGACAGCGATTCCGAGGGTCTGGGCTTCGCCATCCCCTCCAACACCGCCATGGAGATCGCCGCCCAACTCATCGCCACCGGCACCTATGAAGACGGCGAGCAGCCCTCCGACAACGTCACGCCCACCGACAACAAGGCCATCCTGGGCATCACGGTGACGGTTCTGGACGCCCAGACCGCCGCCCAGTACAACGTCAACCCCGGCGTTTATGTCCGCTCGATCACCGAAGAGAGCACCCGCCGCGCCGGCCTGCGCGAGGGCGACCGCATCATCAGTGTGGACGACGTGCTGGTGTCCCAGTCCTCCGACGTCACCGACTATCTGGCGGGCAAGGAGCCCGGCGACACGGTCACCCTCAATGTGGAGCGCAGCGGCCGCATGGTTACCCTTCAGGTGACGCTGCTCCAGAATCCCGATGCGAAATAAATCCGTATCTCCCGCGTTGTACGAAAAAGGGGCTGTAGCAAAACGGAAAGCTGAGCTACAGCTCCTTTTATCGTGCCCTGCAAAAACTTTTTGATCGCTTCGGATCCCCGCTGGATCTCAGATGGCGAATCGGGAATTGTCGCGTTATTCGGTGAAATGCTTATATGCCAAAACGCCGATTGGGAAGAAATAAATACACCATATCAAGAGGGCGACCGTGCCTCCGCTGCCGGTTTCTCCGCTCGCCATGGTTGTGAATACGCCTGTCATCGGCATGATAAAGCAGCCAAGAAAGAAAACTCCGTGTACCATCAGCAGGTATTTGAGCCACTTATCTGAAGCGCTGTTCGCCTCAACGGAGAGCCCGATGAAAAAGGTGGAGAGAGCCATCATCCCGTATCCGAGCAAATCGTAGTTGAAGAGCAGTCCGCCCCGCTGATAGTCCAGTATCCGGATTGCCTGCTCCGTCATAGCCTCCTGGCGAACGCTTGTCGTCTGTGCAAAATAGACCAGAAAAATCAATCCGGCATAAATTGCGGAAAAGATCACTCCTATATTGGCAGACACCCGCCGTTCATTGCTGCATTCGTGTTGAAAACCAGCTGCCATCATAATATAGCCGATCGGCAAAAACATGCAGACAAGATAGGAGCCAAAAGGAAAATCGACAATCATGCATACTGCGAAAAGAAAAACGGCTGCCGTGGCAACAGCCGCGCCCATCTTTGGTAATAACTTGTTCATCTGCTTCTCCTTCACAAACCGGTATCGCAAACAGATCATACCGTTCTTTTTCTTCAGCTTCCAAGCTGCGTGATAAGTTCAAATTGATCGTTTTAATATCATCCTCAATTCCGTGACCGGCGATCCAAGCATAATCTCTTCTTCACGCCCGTCAAATTGAAAGCCGCATTTTTCGTAAAAGCGAATGGCTCGAGCATTTCCTTTCAACACCCATACCGCAGCTTGGGGATATTCGCTCAATTTCGAAAGTGCCTCCCGCATCAATCGAACGCCGACGCCCCGCCCGTAATATTCAGGTAAAATATAAATAGCAAAAATTTCTCCCGCATCGGGCAGCTCATCACTGCGGTATTTTCCGTAAGCGGAAAACCCGATCACGCGCCCGCCGTCTTTTGCAATTACGATATTGTCAGGCCACTTGTAAGCAATCTCTTCGCATTTTTCAAGTGTTAACGCATCGAGATAAGCCTGATCTACAAGTCCCAGATAAGCCTCCTGCCATGATTTCCAATGAACATATGCCTTTCCCTTGATTTCTTCATCCGACTCCATTTTCTTGATCGTGAATCCCATTGTCACCCTCCCAGCGCCGGTTTATCTTGTTCTTTATCAGTATACCGAAAAAACGCGAATGTTTCAAGGAAAAGTGTTCCCGCTGTCAAGTCTGGCCAACGGCCAGCCCCTCCGTCACGGCTGTGCCGCGCCGCCCCGCCTTGCACATGGGATGCTTTGAAGGCCGGCCTTTCACCGCTTCGCGCCAATGTTTTCCTTCACCCCGCGAAGCGGGATTTCACCCGCCCGCAAGGACGGATTTTATTGAAAAAGCACTTGCTTTCGCAAGTGCTTTTTCTGGTGGGAGCGGGTGGATTCGAACCACCGTAGGCACTGCCAACAGATTTACAGTCTGCCCCCTTTGGCCACTCGGGAACACTCCCATATTCCCTTTTGCGTCTGCCGGATTGGAGCTGGTGGACGGATTCGAACCCCCGACCTGCTGATTACAAATCAGCTGCTCTACCGGCTGAGCTACACCAGCTTATCAGCCTGCTCGACGCAAGAAATATATTACCATACCGCCGGAAAAAATGCAAGTCTTTTTTTACTTTTTTTCGGCCTCCGGATCAATTTTCTCATCGACCCCGTGCAGCAGCGAAAGCAGCGACGGCGACAGCCGCGGCCAAGCCTGCTGCACCCGCTGGAGCGACATATCCAAAGACGCGTCTTCCCCGGCGGCGATCATCTGCCGCAGCGCGGCCTCGCAATGCTTGAGCTCGGCGTCGCACAGCTCGGCATAGCAGGATTGCGACGCGGCAAAGGCCTTGCGGTCGGCGCTCTCGTCAAGCTGATAGATCATACGATAAACCTTGTAAAACGACAGGCTGAGATACTCCGAAACCACCCGGGAAAGGGCCTTTTCCTTCCCGATCTGCTCGTAAAGCAGCGAGGTGGAATTGACCAGCAGCTTTTTGCTGAGCATGGCCGCCGCCGACCCGTGCAGCACATTGTCCTTGTCGGAAGAGCTGTCCACCAGATCGTCGGCCAAAATAGCGCCGCCGTCGCGAGCCATGGTGCGCCCCAGCAAAAAATCGGCCGAGACGCCGTAATAGTCTGCCGCGCGCACCACGAAGCTCAGCCCCGGCTCGCGCACGCCGTTTTCATAGTGCGACAAAAGCGCCTGAGAGACGCCAAGCTCCCCGGCGGCTTTGCGCTGGCTGATCTTCCGCTCCTGCCGCAAGAGCGACAGCGTCCGCGAAAATGCTTCGATCCGTTCGATGACCATGTTCGTTCCTATCCTCATTTTTAAGTCGTGGTATTAGTTTACACCAGCAGGGAAGCGTTGTAAAGAGGATTTTTGAAAACTAAGCGTAATATTTTTCAAGAAAATTTTGTGGAATTTTTTTGAAAATAATCCTTGACATAAACAGTTCGTTTTCATACCCTGCAAAAATGACTTGACCTTGCCCTCCGAAGTCATAATTGGGGGCAAAATAGCCGGAAACATGACTTATTCGACACGTCAAGTCAAAATTTATGAATCAAACGATAGCAAAATCACGCCGAAAGCAAAAGAACCCCCCGGCAAAAGCCGGGGGGTTCGGGTGCTTAGGTGATCAGTTCCTTACGCGCTTACCGCTCAGAAGGGCAGGTAGCCGTCGTAGGTGTTCATGATGTGGTAGACGATGACATAGAAGACATCGATCTCTTCATCATAGTAGAACAGGCTGACCTGGGTGTAGCCTTCATCCTCAGCGCCGACAAACTCGATCATATCGCGGGTCAGATCCTTGCGGGCGACGAACTCGGTGGAGTCAAAGTTCTCCAGCGCATAGGTCGTCAGGTATTCTTCGTTGAAGATGTTCAGGCCGTGCTTCAGCGTGAGCTCGGAGATGGCGATGGTGGTGTCAGCACCCAGCTTGAAGGTGCCCTCCAGGGCGCCGGTCATGGGATTGCCGACATAGACCGTGTAATTCGTCTCGTCATAGTCCACGATGGCAGCGGAATCAGCGTAAAGCACCTCCAGATCATAGGTCTTCTCGATGGCATTGTAGGTGTAGCGGCAGAAGTCGTTCTTGTACAGCTCGACATCGTTGCCGTCTTCATACATCTCAACGTTGTTGATGTAGATGGTGTCTTCGTGGCCGTCAGAGAACTCGACCTTGACATAGGTGCCGTTCTTGTTGGTCTTGGGATCGCTGCGGACGATCAAATAGTCGCCAGACTCCGTGCCGTCCAGGTTGGCATAGAAGTAGCCAGCCACGGCAGAGGGCACGCGGTAACCGGCGGACTTGGTGAAGACCTGTCCGTAAGCTTCCGCAGCTTTGCCCTGGCCCAGATCGGATGCCTTGATGACGCCGTAAACGGTGTTCTTGGCAGTGGGGGTAACATCCTTGCCGCCCTTGGTGTAAGCGTAGAAGTAGACGTTGTCGTTGACCAGCTTGTAGTCGCCCAGCATCTTGGTCGCGCCGGCGGCATCCAGCTTGGTGTCTTCGAACTCGAGGACCTCGTAGCCGTTGGCAACAGAGGTGGCGACGTTGAAGTCAACATTCACAGCGCACACGCCATCCTGATCCACGTAGCCGCTGATCTCAAACAGGACCACCTTGCGGCCCACGGTCTGGATGCGGAACAGACGGCCTTCCACGGTATAGCCATCGTTCTTCTCGTCGTCCTGGCTCAGGAGCAGCAGCTCCTCGAAGGGAACGCCGCCCTCGTCCAGAGCATAGTCGTTGTCATAGACGCCGATGTGGGTCTCGCCGTCGATGGTCATGTACTCGATGGCCTCTTCCTCGCGGATGGTGCCGTGAGAATACTCATCGTTGGAATCCAGGACCAGGACGATCTTGTTGTTGATGGCGTCGAGGCTGGTGTTGGTGTCGTCGGTCATGCCGACCCAGATCAGCAGATCGCCGTCGTAAACCAGATTGAAATCAGCGCCCAGCAGCTGCTTGACGAGCAGATCTTCGTCAACGCCGCCCAGGGTGGCGAGCTGATACTCAACGCCGTCGAAGGTATAGGTCAGAGCCTTGTTGTTGATCTCTTCGAACTCAACAGCTTCACGCATGGGCAGGACTTCCATGACATAAGCCCAGTTGTCCAGATCCCAGGTGACGCGGACGATCTGGCCGCGGGCCAGCGTGTCTTCGGTGATGATGCAGCTGTCGATGTACAGACGGTCGCTGCCGTTGTAGGACAGGCCATCGCCAAAGGCTTCAGCAGAGTTCTCGCTGAAAACAGCGTAGACATAGTCGCCGTACTGCTTGTGGTTGCCGGCGGCGGTGATCTGCGCATAAGCGTAGTTGGTGATGAACAGGTAATCGATCGTGCCGTTGCAGTCGGTATCGATGGCCTTCACGGTCTCATTGCCGACGAAAAAGCGGTTGCCCAGCTTATTGGCGTTGCCCAGCGTGGCATCGTACAGATCCACAGCGGAAACTTCCTCGTAATACTCGACGTCGGTATGCTCGTTGGCGCCGGTCTCGAGGGCGTTGATCTTCTTGGCGGCAAAGGTCAGCTTGGTGCCGTCAAAGTCAAAGATGTACTTGTCGACAGCCACGTTGGCGCTGATCTTGTTGTTGATGGTGGTCTCAACATCCAGGATGCGGGACTCATACGTCGCGGACAGGCAGGCCTTGCCCAGGACGGTGTTGCCCCTGACGTACAGGCGGTAAGCCTGGCCCAGATCGGCGGCGCCGATGCCGGAACCCTTGTACTGAGCATACGATCTGCCGTTAAAGAAGCGGACATAGCCGGGAGCGGCAGCATCCTGGCCGTCGATAACGGCGCTGTCGGTGGCGACGGCGACGGTCTCAACAGTCTCGACGTTGAAGTACTTCTCCATCATAGTGACGATCTCGCCATAGGTAGCGCCCATGCCGGAGGTGGAGGTCAGCATGCCGGTGTAGGGGATCGCGCTCATGGTGTCATAGGTCAGCGCAAACATGGCGTTGGCGAACATGACAGCCACCCACTGACGGGGAGCGTAACCCACGGTGGGATAATCATAGTTCTGCAGCAGGCCGATGATGGCGGCGTCGGACAGAACGTTCTTATCCCAGTTGGCGCCGGTGTAGCCGCGGACTTCGGCAGAATAGCCGATGGTGGTCAGCAGCATCTTGGCGACCTCGGCGGTGGAGATGGGCTCGTCGGGACCAAACTTGCCATTGCCGTAGCCCTGGACCAGCTTGGTCATGCCGGCGTAGTTGATGTAGCCCTCGGCCCAGTGGCCGGCCACATCGGTGAACAGGTTGCCATTCTTGTAGTTGACGCCCTTGTCATCCTTGCCGTTAAGGATGACGTAGATCATCTTGGCAACTTCCGCGCGGGTGATGAACCCGTTGGGGTTGAAATTGCCCTTGTCGTCGCCCTGCATGATGTTCAGGACGCTGACCAGTTCGATGGCCTCTTCGCACTTGGCGTTGATGTTCGCAGCATCCTTATACTTGGATTCCGTATAAGTGCTGGCAAAAACGGGAAGCGCGAGGACCATCGCCAGAGCCAGAGACAGCGCGAGCAGTTTCTTCAGAGTGCTCATGGTTGATTCCTCCTAAAAATTTTTTTGGATCCGGCGTATCCTTCCCTTCGTTATGAAAAACGCAGCGAAGTTCCGGACTTTCCTTATCCTGCGACTATCATAATCTGCCCCGAAAAAAAAGTCAACCGTTTTGCCCCGAATGTAACATAACTGTAATACTGGCTTGCTTTTTGTCAAAAATTGCCGCTGCATTTGCAGCGGCAAACCCAATTTTTCCTATTTTTTCCGCCGGTTTCGGCGACGTTCGGTAGTTTCTTCCACCTTGTTGTGAAACTCCTTCGCCGTGGGAACGCCGGCGTCCTTAAGCAGGAGCAAGGCCTCCTCAAGCTGGGGCCGGGTCAGGCGGATGATGCACTCCCGCGTCACCCGCGAGACGTGAAGAGTCGGCGCTTCCCCGTCGGGATCGTCGACGGCGTAATAGGCCGCCCGGTCAAAGGCGATATAGCGGCCACCGGCAAAGGCTCCCGTTCTGGAAAGGCCCGAGCCGCTGATCCCATAGACGACGCACAGCACCAGCAGCACGACAAAGATGGGCCACCGGGCGCCCAGCGTGCCGGAAAAGCCCCCCGTCCGCCAAAAGGCCAGCAGGAACAGCAGCAGCAGGATCATCGTCGAGGCCGCTTTCATGGGCGTTTTGCCGCGGATGACGGCGGTCGCCCAAAAGCGGACGGTGTTGAGAAGCTGATAGATCAAAAAGGCCGCGCCGGCGGCAAGGATGATATAATCCAGCGTGTTCATCGGGTTTCCTCCTCCTGCAGCTCGTCCAGACTGAGAGAAAAAGCGGGGGCAAACTGCTCCATATAGTAGTCGGCTTCAGGAAAATGCATGGCGGCGATGGCGGCGCGGGTCTGTTCCGCCGCCCGGCGGAACTCGTCGTTGCCGCTTTTGAGCTCCTGCACGCATTTGACGTAGGCGCTGATCTTGTCGGCGGCCTTGATATAGCGGTATTGCGCGGGATCGCCGGTCTCAAAGTCGAAAAGCACCTGATAATGGGGTCGCAGCCCGTCGGGCAGCATGCGCAAAAGGCTGTCGGCGGCGGCGTGCTCGATCGATTTATATGCCGAGCAGATCTCGGGGTTGTTGTATTTCACCGGCGTGGGCAGGTCGCCGGTGATGATCTCCGGCGCGTCGTGAAACAGCGCCGCGGCGGCGATTTTTCCGGGATCCACGTCCTGTCCGAACTGCTCTTTTCCAATCACAGCCAGCGCGTGGGCAATGACGGCGGTATCGAAGCTGTGCTCGGTGAGATTTTCACGGATGCTGTTGCGCATCAGACCCCAGCGCGTGATGTTGCGCATGCGGGTCATCATGGCAAAAAAGCCGTTTTTTCGCATAATTTCCCTTCTTTCGGGCGTTTGCTTTTTGTTTTTCCCTGCACATATCATATTATAAGGAAAATCCCCCGCGGGCGCAAGTGTAAAATACGGAAGCTCACAGCGCGCCGTCTATTCGCGTCCCGCGGCAGTGCGCGCAGCGCTTCCGCCATGCGCTTTTTTATTTGCGGACAGCCGGACGGTCTATATCGTTTCCATTCTGTTTTCCTTATTCCGTGGCCGGCTCCAGCAGGGTCAGCGTCTTCCGTTCCGCGTCCAGCCGCGCCCGCACGCCGATGGGCAGCACCCCGATGGGCTCGGCGTGACCAAAGTTGACGTTATACAAAATGGGCAGGTCAGGCCGTCCCGCCTCAAAGCCAACCACCCGGCGATAAACCTCTTTATAGGGTTCGTATTTGCTGCGGCGGGCGGGCTTGCCGACGAGGATGCCCGTCACGACGTCAAAGATACCCTGCGCCGCCAGATTGCGGAGATACCAGGTGAGATAATGGCAGGGCATATCCTCCTCCGAGGTTTCCAAAAACAGGAGCTTGCCTTCCCATTCCCGCCTGTCGGGCCACAGCGCCGTCCCCAGCAGCTCGGGAAAGACGTCGACGCAGCCGCCCAGAAGCTCGCCCTCGGCCACACCGCCGCCCTGGATCACCTCGTAACCGATCTCCTCCGGATGATAGGGCTTGAGAACACCCATGTTCTTCTCGTCCCACCAGATTTTTTCGTCCTCATCGTCGTACCAATAGGGCGCGGAGGGGATATCCAGCGTGGGCTGGGGATCGAACAGGGTCTTGCGGATCATGTTCAGCGTATAGTCGTTGATGCGGACATACTCCGAGAAGTTGTTCATCACCGAAGCGCCGTAATACGAGATCACGCCGGCCTTATAGAGCATGAAATGGTTGGTTGTGGTATCGGAAAACCCCGTGAAGATTTTGGGGTTGTCCCGCAAAACGGAAAAGTCGATATACGGCAGCAGACGGATGGTGTCGTCACCGCCGATGGCGTTGAACACCGCCTTGACGCTTTTGTCGGCAAAGGCCTCCATCAGGTCGGCGGCCCGGGCCTCAGGGTGGGCGTCCAGATATTCCAGCCCCCGCAGGGCGTTGGGCATAGCCGTCACTTCCAGACCGAAATCCCGCTCCAGCCGTTCTTTCGCCAACCGATATTTGTGGATGAACTGAGGCTCGCCCAGGGTTCCCGCCGACAGGCTGACGATGGCTGCCCGGTCGCCGGGGCAAAGACGGGCCGGTTTTTTCATGGGCTTCATGATTTTTCACCTCTGCTTTGCTTGATTTGTAAGAGCATAGCACAGTTTTTTGGAAAAGTAAAGACCCGCCCTCCGGGCGCACTTCGCAAGGAAGGTGCATTGAGGCAGATATTCCCGACTGAAAAGGGCATGAAACGGGGGTGACCGCTGCGGTCACCCCCGTTTTGTTGCGCCGTCCGGGATTTTGTGGGTCAAAATCTGATGCTCGCCATGATTGCGGACAGAGTCTGTTTCATAAAACGAGTATGATTATTTTTGGGAAACGGTGAACAGCGAATAAAAATAGCCCTTTTGATCCATCAGGTCTCCGAAGGTCCCCTGTTCCGAAACCTCGCCGTTTTTCAGGGCGAACAGGCCGGTGCAGCGGCGCAGGATATTCTCGTCCAGGTCGTGGGTGACGATGACGCGGGTGTAGCCGTCCAGCTTCAGGATCGCATCCAGCACCTCAAAGGAGGTTTCGGCGTCCAGCGAGGCCGTGGCCTCGTCCACGAACAGCACGGGTGTCTTGCGCAGCAGCGCCCTTGCGATGGAGATGCGCTGCCGCTCGCCGCCGGAGAGGCCAGAGCCGTTTTCGCCGCAGGCATAGTCCGCGCCTTTTTCGTCGATGAGCTTGCTAAGCCCGGACAGCCGCACGGCCTGGTCGATCTCCTCTTCCGGGAACGCAGAGAACATGGTGATATTGTCCCGGATGGTGCTGTTAAAGACGAACACGTTCTGCTGAATAATGGACACAAGATCATAGAGCGAGCTGGCGGAGACGGTTTTGAGCTCCTTTCCGTCGTAGAGGATCTGGCCCTGATAGTCGCGGTAGGATGCCATCAGCAGATTGAGCAGGGTGGATTTGCCGCTGCCGGAGCCGCCCACCAGGGCGTAGCAGCCGCCCGCCTTCATGTCCATATCGATGTCTTGGAGAACGGTCTTGCCTTCCTCATAGGCGAAGTTCAGATTGCGGATTGAGATGCCGGAAGCGAGCTGCGGTTCGATGGCTTCGCCCTCGTCGGGGATGTTTTTGCTGAGCGCCGCCGCAAGCTTGTCGATCAGGCCATAGGCGGACTTCTTTCCGGCATAATACGCCGGGAAGGCCTGGATCGGCGCCAGCACGTAGTTCAGAAGCTGCACAAAGACGATGGCCGTGCCGGCGGTGATGCCGCTCTTACCGGAGAGGGCCAGCGCCGCCGCGACAAAAAACACGCCGAACTGCAAAAGACCGCCCGCAATGCCGGAGGCATAGGCGACGTGGAGCTTGACCTTCTCGCGGGTTTTTGCCGCGTCGGCAACGCTGTTGTTGCTCTCGTCATGGATGCGGTCGATGTTTTTCTCCGCCTTGAAGCTCTTGATCACTGCAAAGCCCGAGAGCACGTCCTTGAGCATTCCGGTGTAACGTTCTTTCTTGTCGGAAACGGCCTTTTCCGCAACGGCTGCCTTGTTGCCGAGCACGACGGATACAATGATCGGCAGCAGCGAGAAACCAATGGCGACCAGCGTCAGCAGCGGGCTGTACCACAACATCAGTCCCAGCGCGCCGACAAAGGTGATTCCGACCTGGATCGTGTCCTGCAGCATACGGATGTAGTCCTGCTCAATGGTGTTCGCATCGTTGGACAGGGCGGAGAGATAGCGCGCGCTGTTCTCACCGGAAAATGCCTGAATGCCCTTTTCCAGCAGCCGGTCAAAGGCGTATTTCCGGTACTGCCGCATGGCCCT
Organism: Clostridia bacterium; assembly: GCA_017455565.1. Classification (GTDB taxonomy): domain Bacteria; phylum Bacillota; class Clostridia; order Oscillospirales; family Butyricicoccaceae; genus UBA4644. The sequence goes on along the minus strand of JAFSZV010000063.1, from coordinate 557 downwards.
TGCGCGGAATGCAGAGAGGAAGGTCCGGTCCAGCGCCCAGGCGATCAGCAGCAGCGCAAAGCCGACGCCCACGACCAGCAGCAGCGTGTGGAAGCCGATGGTTCCGTCGCCGGAAATCAGATCGGAGATCCCCTTGATCGTCCAGGAGATGACCAGGCTGGCCGCGGCGCTGAACAGGGCTGCGATCACAGTCATCGCCAAATTGAATTTGTTATTCCGAAATAGCTCCTTGACGAACGGGCGCCGCAGCGCCTGGATTTCTTTTTTGGTCATCGGATATCCCTCCTGCATTGCTCATCAGTAGCGGATGATGTAGTACAGCACGTAGGCCCAGCTGAGCAGGCCGTGGAAGATGGCCCAGCCGATGGAATGCCACGCGGTATAGCTGATGACCATGGCCAGAGCGCTGCCAAAGGTAATGCCGGATTTTACGGTTTTTTTGGCTCAATCACATTTTTTGTGGGATGAGCAAAGTTGACAGTTGAATAAAACGAAACCTCGAAGTAAGATTAAGAAGCATCTAGCCGGATGTACTTACTTAATCAAACCCGAGGTTT
>JAFSZV010000017.1 GCA_017455565.1 Clostridia bacterium | reverse complement strand
GGCGGACAGCTGCGGGCCGGCTTCATCCTGCTGGACGTTTACCAGGACAGCAACGGATCCGGTTTTCTGCACGAACACGGCGTCCCCACTTTCTGGGCCACGTTGGCGCAAAAGCCTGAAGATTGAACCGGACAGGCGTATCGTAGTATCAGCATGCAAAAACACCCGAAACCATGGTTTCGGGTGTTTGCTTGATTATAAAGAAAGCTTATTTGCGGTACAGTTCCATCAGCCTGAACAGCCGTCGCATAGCGTCCACCGCGGCGTCGTGATCCTGGGAGAAATTGATGCGGAACTGGTGGTGGAACTGCGGCCCGAACTCGGTGCCCGGAGTCACGGTGACCGCGGCGTGGGCGCGGGCGATGCGGATGAATTCATGCAGGGAAACGTCGAGCTCAGGCAGGGTGACGAAAAGATAGCTGCCGCCTTCGGTGGGCCGGGCCGATACGCCGTCCACGCTATCGATGACTGCCATCAGGTCGTCGCGTATCTGCCGGTGCGCCTCCGTACGCGCGGCAAGCCATTCTTCCGGCTCGTTGAACCAGCATTCGAACACCGCCTGGTTATACCCGCCGCAGCGCAGGGCCATGATAGCCTGGAGCTTTTCCATGCGATCGATGACAGCGGCCGTGCCGAAGGCCGCGCCCAGGCGGTAGCCGCTCAGCGATTCGGTCTTGGAAGGACCCATGATGGTGATCAGATTGTCCGGCCGTTCGCTTTCTGCGCACAAATGAGTGTATTTCCTTCCGTCGTATATCTGCCGGCAATAAAGCTGATCCACGATGAGGGTGGCTCCGTATGCGGCGGCCAGGGCGGCGATAGATCGTATCTCGTCTGCAGAATAAATACAGCCTGTCGGGTTATTGGGATTGGAAAACAGGAACAGCCGCGCGCCGGCCTGAAAAGCCTTTTCCAGCGCCGCAAGGTCCAACCCCGCTTTATCCCGCTGCGTCTGCCAGACCAGAGGGATGGGGATCATCTCGCCGTGGAAAAACTCTACCATTTTGCGGTTGGCAAAATAGTCTGGTTCCGCAATTGCCACCTTGTCACCGGGCATGATGTTGGCCCCCACGGCCAGGAACAGCGCGCCCTGGGTGCCGGGGGTGAGGATGAGTTCGCTATACGGGTCGATGGCGGCTCCGGTGAAGCCGCTCAGGCGGGGCGCAAGGCTTTCCAGTATGGAGCTTTTGCCGCGATATGGCGTATAGGCCTGGCCGGCGCCGGTCAGCAGCACGCCCTCCGTAAACAGTCCCAGACTGCCCGGGGTGGGCTTATGCGCGTCCACGTCGCCGTGGCTGAAATCCACCGCGATGCCGTCCAGGGCAGGGCCCCGCAGGTCCAGCGAGTGATCCTTGCGCAGGCTTTCCTGACCCGGCGCATTATCCACCCCTAAAGTGGCAAACTTTTCCTCTATATTCATAGGCGCTGCTGCTCCTTTCAGCCTATCGATCAAACATTTAATCAGATATCGTTTTTACCATTATAGTTTTTTTGCTTTGGAAAAGCAATCGCCAAGCCGTAAATCCGGGCGCGTTCTGTGGTTTTCGCCCATGCGGCCCCGTTTTCCGCGCGCTTTTGATATTACTGTGCCTATGCTCTTGTTTTGTAAGGATTTTTTTGCTATTATTATTTATTGTATAAAACGATGCCGCCGGCTCGTCCTGATCAGGAATCAATAATTGCCGAGAGGACGACTGCCGCGGCAGAAGGAGATCATCTATGACCCAACGATTGCTCACCGGCGATGAGGCTGTCGCCCGGGGCGCATGGGAGGCCGGCGTTCATTTCGCCTCGGCCTATCCCGGCACTCCAAGTACGGAGATACTGGAAAACCTCTCCCAGATGAAAGAAGTCCACGCGGAATGGGCTCCCAACGAAAAGGTGGCCCTGGAGGGCGCGATCGGCGCGTCCATTGCCGGCGGCCGCGCCATCTGTTCCATGAAGCACGTTGGTCTGAACGTGGCGGCCGATCCGCTGTTCACCTTTGCCTATACCGGGGTCAACGGCGGCACTGTCATCGTCACCGCGGACGAGCCCGGCATGTTCAGCTCCCAAAACGAGCAGGATAACCGCAATTACGCCAAAGCGGCCAAAATACCGATGCTGGAACCGTCCGACTCTCAGGAATGCCTGGATATGACCAAGCTGGCCTTCGAGCTGTCCGAACAGTACGATATACCGGTCCTGCTGCGCATGACCACCCGCGTGTGCCACAGCAAGTCCATCACCCAGGTGGGCGAGCGTCAGGAGGTCCCGATCCGGGAATACCGCCGCCGCATCGAAAAATACGTTTGCGTGCCGGC
>JAFSZV010000062.1 GCA_017455565.1 Clostridia bacterium | reverse complement strand
CTGCTGCCGAATCTGAAGCATACCGTGTCGCTGCTGGACAGGAAACACAAAAACAGCAGGGAAAACGCCGCAAAACTCGAACAGTTTGCGGCGGAGATTGATAAACCGTAAAGATAATCAATATCAGCAGCTAAATCTAAGAAATATCTGAAATAGTATCCGCTGTGCGGCTGTTATTTGAATATTTGACGTGAATTCTGTGAGAGAAAGTTGCCCTTATTTTTCCCTTAAACGGGGCGGCACCAGGTAACATCAGGGGGTAGAAGGTAACAGGTCGAACGGTCGAAAAGGGAAAAATACAGGCAAAAAGGCACGCTATAACACGGGATAACAGCACTTCGGGCACTTCGAATCCCCGCTGAGTCACCAACGGGAAAACCTCTTTTGTCATTTCAGGCAGAAGAGGTTTTTTATTGCAATCATCGGCGGCGCATGGTATAATCGCCTTGATAACTGGAGCGCGGAGGGGGAACTGGCGAGTGAAATACGAAGTCAAGCCTTGCGTGGAGAATGACGCCGATTTTATTTGGGAAAAGGACGCTGCGGAGGGTCGATCCATCGTGCCGGTTCAGGCGGGTGAGGAGGAGAAACTTGTTTTTGCGGCTGTCGATGCGGCCGGCGCCCTCATCGGCGGGTGCGTTCTGGATATCGACTTATTAAAGAACGCGGAGTTTGAACGTTTGTGGGTGGATGAGCCGTATCGCAGACGCGGTATTGGCTCCGCGCTGATCCGCGAGGCGGAACGTGCCGCGCGGGAGAGGGGCTGCCGGGTTATCCTCAATGCTTACAACTTCGATTTTCAGCAGGCGAGGCCGCTCTTTGAAAAACATGGCTACCGCCTCATTGGGGTCGCCAGGGACTGGCCGCGGGGTCACGAATGCTATAGGTTGCTGAAGCGGCTTGACGACCCCGCGAAGGAAGTGTTTTCTTTGGGGGCCGCTCCGGCTGAGATCAGACCCGGCAGGGAAGAAGAGGGTGCGTTCATCGCCGGCCGCCTGGAAGCGTATAACAACGCGATTGCCCCGCGCTCGCATCCGTATTTGGATCTGGATAAAAAACTTGTGGACGATGGGGGCAATATTATCGCAGGCTGCATCGCAGGCGTCAGCGGATGGAATGCGGCGCATATCGATCTGATTTGGGTGGCTGAGGCTTACCGCGATCAGGGCCTTGATGCATACCTGCTGGGGGAGATAGAGCGCGAGGCCCGGGAAAACGGCGCGTATCTTGCGCGCACGACGGCTCCCACGGATTTGCAGGCGGCCTTTTTCAAAAGACACGGCTATACGGCCAACGGCGAATCCGGCGAGCGGCAACTGGGATATGATATGCAGAAACGGCTTTGATACAAGCCGTTTCGGGCGACAGGTTCCGGTTTATCTGAAACAAGAGAGCTCTTGAGATTCTATTTTGGAGGACAACCATGCGAGCGCCTTTTCAGATTTTGGCAATCCCTTACAGAGCAGAGCCGGAATTGCGGTTTTGCGTACTTCACCGCGCCGATCATGACCAATATCAGTTTGTTTCCGGCGGCGGAGAAGACAGGGAAACGGCGCTGGAGGCGGCGAGGCGGGAAATTTTTGAGGAAACCGGCATCCGGGCGGCGCATATCGTGCCGCTCAGATCCATGGCCTTTGTTCCCGCGGCCGTGATCGCGGAAAAGCACCGGAAACTATGGAAGCGGGATACCTTTGTGATCCCGGAATATGCGTTTGCCTTTATTTGCGACGAGGAAATTCAGCTGTCTGACGAGCACCTGGATCTGGAATGGATGTGCTATGAAGCGGCGATGGAAAGACTGACGTGGGATTCCAATAAGACGGCTCTGTACGAGCTGAATTGCCGCCTGCTGGCGGAGTGATGCCATCGATAATGGCGATATCTTGCGTTTTCGAAAGAATCTGATATAAAAACGATGTGATACGGCGAAGAATGGAGAAAATTTTATGAAGGCAGATCGTGCAACGCTGGAAAAGCTGTTTTCTTATCCTTTGGATGGATGGGGCTGTATTGAGGTTGAATTTGAGGTCACCGATATGCCCGGCTACGAGAACTGCTGGATGGGGAAGATGCCTGATCCGGAACATCAGGAACAGGAACTGTTTTGGTTTGGACTGAAGCCGGATGGCACGGAGGCATGGGACTATCATTCCCTTTTCGATTTTATGTCGGCACCGATTTTTAAAGGGAAAACGCTGTGTGAAATCAGCGAAAAGATAAACGTGCTTTCTGTGGATGGAACAGACCCTGCAGAAAGGATGCAGTTTTATCTGTATGACAGGAAAGACCCCATAAGGTTCGCATAAAATCAGCCCCGGCGGAATATCCCGCCGGGGCCGATAAATTATGATCTGTGAAAATGCCTCAATCTGCCGCGTCGTCGGTGACCACGCCGGTGATGGCGTCGCGCTTGGCGCAGAAGGAGCAAAGGCGGGTGCGGTTGGCGGCGATGGCCTGCTCCACGGTGCCCACGGTCAGCGTGTCGCTCTGGTTGAGGGCACTGCAGTCTTCATGAGTGTGATAGACCTTGCCGAAGGGGGCCCAATAAACCTGCTCGTCGCCCAAAACGCTGATGGCGGCGGCCTGCTGCTCCTGGGAAACGGGATTAAAGTCGTAGCTGCTTACGCCGCCGATGAGCAGCGCCACAATGGCTACCACCACGGCGATGGCCTTGGTCTTTTTGTCCAGATCCTTGTTGGCCAAAAGCAGGAGGATCAGCGGCAGGAAGCAGATCACCGCCGCGATGACGCCCATGTTGTTCCACAGCCAGAAGAGCAGTTTGTTTTTCTCGGAGGCGGGCTTGATATGGTTGGCCTTTTTCCAGAACTGCGCGCCGATGATGACGCAGGCCAGATCGAGCACGATGAACAAAATGAGCTGCCATAAGGTGGGAAGGAAGCTGAGAGCGATCTTTCCGTTGAGGACCAGAAGCGCCAGAATCTCAAAGACCAGCGCCAGCACCCACAGGCAGACCGCGCCAATGCGCAAGCCGCCGGCGTTGCCCACGGGTTTGGCTTCTTTGATCTTTTTCTGTTTGGCCTCGTCGTTTTTCTCCGCCACCTGGGCGGCGGTCATCGTTTCCTTGGTTTCCGCAGAAACAAGGGTATGCTGCTTCTTTTCAGCCATGCTTGTCACTCCTAATCTCATAAAATATTCCGGGATTTTGCCTTATTATACATCAAATTCTCCGATATTTCAACAAAATCTCTCCCTTTTTCTTGACATTTCCCACAGATTAGGCGTATCATAAAGCCAACAAATGGCGAATCCGATACATGGATGTGCCGAAAGGGAGGAAACTTGTTATGGATCTGAACGCATTGATGGGGACCCTGCTCAGCGGCGATACCATCGCCAATATGAGCCAAAAGACCGGCGCCTCCAGCCAGGAGGTCCAGAACGTGCTTGCTTCGGCCCTGCCCGCCTTGCTTAGCGGCGCCCAGGCGCAGGCTAACGGCAGCGACACCGCCGAAAGCTTTGTCAACGCGCTGGCGCAGCACGCCCAGGACGATACACACGATTTGAGCGTCTTTGTCCAGAATATCGACATGGAAGACGGCGCCAAGATCGTGGGCCACCTGCTGGGCAATCAGCAGACCGAAATCACCCAGACCGCGTCCCAGCGCGCCGGCCTGAGTTCCGGTTCTACAGGCCTGATTCTGGCCGCCGCGGCGCCTTTGCTGATGAGCCTTTTGGGCCAGCAGACCAGCGGCAACCAGAACAACAACGCCACGGGCATTGGCAGCCTGCTGGGCAGCATGCTGGGCGGCGCAGACACCACCTCACTCATCGGCGCCCTGCTGGGCGGCGGCATGGGGCAGGCACAGCCTCAGGCGCAGGCCATCCCCCAGGTCACGCCGCTTACGAATACTGCGGCCTCCAACAACCAGCAGAAGGAAAGCACCGGTCTGCTGGGTCTTCTGGGCAAGCTGTTCTCCGGCCTGCTGAAATAGTCACCACTTTACACGGAAGCACCCGCTTCGGATCGTTCCGAAACGGGTGCTTTTTTATCTGTAAAGTTGTGAAACTTTACGCTTCTTCCACCATGATTCTGTCGTCCTTCACGGTGGCGTGCAGGCGTTTGACGGGATGCTCGAAGGTATCCAGGATCAGATTGGCAGCCTGATCCTCCACCTGCTTTTCGATCAGGCGGCGGAGATTGCGGGCACCGTATTTCACGGAGTAGCTGTCGGCGGCCAGCTTTTTGAGCAGCGCCTCGTCCCAGGTCAGCTCGATGCCCGAGCGGGCGACGCCCGTCTTCAGATCCGAGAGCATGATGGCGGCGATCTTTTCAAAATCGCTCTGCGAGAGTTGGTTGAAGGAGATGATTTCGTCGATGCGATTGATGAATTCGGGGCGCATGATGTCCGACAGAGCCTTGAGAGCCTTTTCCCGGCCCTGCTGGGTCAGCGTGGAGCCGAAGCCAACCGTGCCGTCCGAACGGTCGGAGCCGGCGTTGGAGGTCATGATGACCACCGTATTTTCAAAATTGATATACCGGCCCTGCGCGTCGGTGATGCGGCCGTCGTCCAGCACTTGCAGCAGCATATTGAGCACATCGGGGTGGGCCTTTTCGATCTCGTCGAACAAAATGACGCAGTAGGGGCGGCGGCGCACCTTTTCGGTGAGCTGGCCCGCCTCGTCATAGCCCACATAACCCGGCGGGGCGCCGATGAGCTTGGAAACGCTGTGCTTTTCCATATATTCGCTCATGTCCAGCCGGATCAGCGCGTCTTCGGTGTCGAACAGGTCGGCGGCAAGCTGCTTCACCAGCTCGGTTTTGCCCACGCCGGTGGGGCCGACGAAGATGAAGGACACCGGCTTGCGCTTTTCACTGATGCCCGCACGGCGGCGGCGAATGGCGGCGGCCACAGCATCCACGGCTTCGTCCTGTCCAATTACCCGCTGCTTGAGGCGGGCGGCAAGTTCCCGCAGACGAATGAAATCCTGTTCCTGCACCTTGCTGGCGGGAATTTTGGTCCACAGTTCAATGACCCGGGCCAGATCGTCCAGTCCCACCTGCGGCGCGGGAAGGGCGCGGAGTTGATCCAACTCATCCTGAAGCTGCATCATGCGCGAGCGGTTCCGGGCGATCCTGGCATAGCGCTCGTCGTCGTTGACGGCTGCTTCCGCCGCGGGATTCTCCAGTTCGCTCTGCGCATCGGTCAGTTGATCCAGCTCCTGCTGCAGCGCGGGGATCCGGCTGAGGGCAGCGGAACGGAGATTGACGTCAGAGCAGGCCTCGTCCAGCAGGTCAATGGCCTTGTCGGGCATAAAACGGTCGTTGATATAGCGGTGGGCCAGATAGGCGGCCTGCACCACCGTCTGGTCGGGGATGACCACCCCGTGATATTGCTCGTAATAGCCCCGCACGCCCCGCAGGATGTCCTCGGTTTCGGAAAGCGAGGGCTCGTTGATGACCACCGGCTGGAAGCGCCGCTCCAGCGCGGCGTCCTTTTCAATGTATTTGCGGTATTCCTTGAATGTGGTGGCGCCGATGACCTGGATCTCGCCCCGGCTGAGAGCCGGCTTGAGGATGTTGGCGGCGTTCATGCTGCCCTCGGCGTCGCCCGCGCCCACCAGATTGTGCACCTCGTCGATCACCAGAATGATGTTGCCCAGCGCCTTGATCTCTTCGATCAGGCTTTTCATGCGCCCCTCGAACTGGCCGCGGAACTGGGTGCCCGCCACCATGGCGGTCATATCCAGCAGCCAGACCTCTTTGTTCTGGAGCTTGTAGGGGACATCGCCTCTGGCGATCTTCTGGGCCAGGCCCTCAGCCACGGCGGTCTTGCCTACGCCGGGCT
>JAFSZV010000061.1 GCA_017455565.1 Clostridia bacterium | reverse complement strand
GACTACGCCTCCCAAACCGACGATCTGACAGTCTCCCTGGGGGATTACCGCACAGACGCCAGACTGGAGATCGAGGACCCGGCGGCCATTGAGGCGATCTGCCAGGGGATCCGGGAGCTGGAATACAAGGGCGTATATCGGCGCAGCGAGCCGATCAGCCCCGCGCACCAGGCGTACTACATCATCCTCGTTTCCCGCCAGCGCGGGATGCAGACCATCGTGATCTCCGAACGCCCGGAGCAGTGCCGCGTCCCGGCCAGCCCCTTCGACCTCTCCATCCAAAACTGTGACCGCCTTTTCGCCACGGTGCAGGCCCTGTTTGACGCCGAAGCATAACAAGCAGCCGAACCCTTATCGTAGAATTGGACAACAGGCTTGCGCGAATGGGAGAATGTGTCAGAAGGGACAGTCATATGAAAAACATAAAAAACAAAACAAAAATACTGATTGCTGTCATCCTTCTTCTCGCCATTTCTATCGGACTCACGAGTATCGTGAGAGTGAAGCGAGAGGAAACGGAAACACAATTGATAGCCGGACTCTCGTCAGGTGCAGTAGATTCTTTTTCTGACTTGTTATATCAACTGCAACAGGGTGAAACCGACTATGAACTGTCATATAGAAGGGCAATATGTAATTTTTACGCATTATACCATGGAGTCATTTTTCTCAGCGACATCCACAATCGTGACTGCTCTTATAAGAGAGAAATGAGTGCTGTATACGCGTATCTGTTAACACGTTCTGAAATAGACGCAGAAACGGTAGAAATCATCCGAACGGCATGTCAGGCAATCGGCAGGAAGGAAAGCGAATCCAGCATAGGTGAGTGGTTGCTTCGGGCAAGAAACTCAATGATGGAATAGGAAGTAACTGTTCAGCAACCCCCGTTGCCTCGCAGAGTTCGCGCCCGTAGGCGCGAAAAAAGTCAAATCATTTTTGCCGGAAACCGCGTTTTCGTCAAAAATACCGCTCGCGGAGCGAGTGTGCCCTCCCCCGCGCCACCGCGCTCGCGCAGCGCAGCCCTTTCTATTCAGAACCCAGCGAAGCGGTTCTGAATAGATACAATAGGAAGAAAGCTGCCAAACACAAAGCATGCGGCCATGCTTGAGCAATTCGCTCTCGCATGGCCGCGTTGTGACGCTTCCACTTACGGGGATTCCGATTGTGTTCTTACAGCCAGCCGTTGCCGAAGATGGTGGCGAAGACCAGGCTCACGACGGTCATCAGCTTGATGAGGATGTTGATGGAGGGGCCGGAGGTGTCCTTGAAGGGGTCGCCCACGGTGTCGCCCACGACAGCGGCCTTGTGGGCCTCGCTGCCCTTGCCGCCGTGCGCGCCGCCCTCAATGTATTTCTTGGCGTTGTCCCAGGCACCGCCGGCGTTGCTCATGAAGATGGCCAGCAGCACGCCGGTGACCAGAGAACCGGCCAGCATACCGCCCAGGGCGCCCTTGCCCAGGACCAGGCCCACCAGCAGGGGCACGACCACGGCCATGATGCCGGGGACCAGCATCTCTTTCAGGGCGGCGGTGGTGGAGATGGCAACGCAGCGCTTGTAGTCGGGCTTGCCCTTGCCTTCCATGATGCCCTTGATGGTGCGGAACTGACGGCGGACCTCCTCGATCATCTCATGCGCGGCCTTGGAGACGCTCTCCATGGTCAGGGCGGAGAAGATGAAGGGCAGCATACCGCCGATCAGCAGACCGATGACAACTTTGTAATCCAGGATGTTGATGCCCTCGCCCACGATGCCGGTGGCCTGGGCATAGCTGACGAACAGGGCCAGGGCGGTCAGGGCGGCGGAGCCGATGGCGAAGCCCTTGCCCATGGCGGCGGTGGTGTTGCCCACGGCGTCCAGCTTGTCGGTGATCTCGCGGTCGGACTCGTCCAGGCCGCTCATCTCGGCGTTGCCGCCGGCGTTGTCGGCGATGGGGCCGTAGGCGTCCACGGCCACGGTGATGCCGGTGGTGCTCAGCATACCCACGGCGGCCAGGGCGATGCCGTAAAGACCGGCCACCTGATAGGCCACATAGATGCCCGCGCCGATCAGGATGATGGGGATGACGGTGGAGCGCATACCCACGGCGATGCCGCTGATGATGGTGGTGGCGGGACCGGTCTCGCTCTGCTCGGCGATCTTCTTGACGGACTTGTAGTCGCCGGAGGTGTAGTGCTCGGTGACGATGCCGATGACCAGGCCGACGATCAGACCGGCGATGATGGCTACGGCGGGCCCGAAGCCGCCCAGGATACCCTCAGCAAAGAAGAGCTTGCTGAACACGACGCTGGCGATGACCACCAGCAGGGCAGAGACGTAGGAGCCGATTTTCAGCGCGGTGTGGGGGTTGGACTTGTCGCTGCCGCGGACGAAGAAGCTGGCGATGACGCTGGCCAGGATGCCCATAGCGGCGATGATCAGCGGGAAGAACACGGCGGCCTTGGGGAAAGCCTGCAGCTCCGCGCCCACGGTCAGGCCCAGGGTCAGAGCGGAGACCAGCGCGCCCACATAGCTCTCGAACAGGTCCGCGCCCATACCGGCCACGTCGCCCACATTGTCGCCCACGTTGTCGGCGATGACGGCGGGGTTCCGGGGGTCGTCCTCGGGGATACCGGCCTCGACCTTGCCCACCAGGTCCGCGCCCACGTCGGCGGCCTGGGTGTAGATGCCGCCGCCCACACGGGCGAACAGGGCGATGGAAGAAGCGCCCAGGGAGAAGCCGGTGAGGATCTCGGCGTTGTCGGTCAGCAGGTAGATCAGGGAAGCGCCCAGCAGGCCCAGGCCCACCACGCACATACCCATGACGCTGCCGCCGGAGAAGGCGATGCTCAGGGCCTTGTTCATGCCGCCGGTGCGGGCGGCGTTGGCGGTGCGGACGTTGGCCTTGGTGGCCACGTTCATGCCCACATAGCCCGCGCCCACGGAGAAGATGGCGCCGACCAGGAAGCAGACGGCGGTCATCCAACTGATGAACGCGAAGATCAGCACGAACAGGACGACGACGAAGATAATGAGGATGCGGTACTCCGCAAACAGGAAGGCGCGTGCGCCCTCCGCGATGCTGCCCGAAATCTCCTTCATGCGCTCGGTGCCGGGGTCAGCCTTGGAGACCTTGAGGGTCTTGAACAGGGCGAAGACCAGAGCGACCAGCGCCAGGATCGGAGCAAGCCAGATGAGGTTTTCCACTGTGATTCCTTCTCTCCTTTTGTAATAAATTTCTTCTGTAAAGCCCCCAGGGCATTACGGCTATATCATAGCCGAATCCGCCCTGAAATGCAAACATAAAATTTCGATTTCCTCTTGCATTTTTGCCTTTTCAGGCGTATGATAGCAAGGAATGATAATGGGGCGGGAGTTGAACTTCCGCCCCGTTTGCCCGTATTTTGTGCAATTTGTGGGAAAGTGCCCGGAAACCTCCGTCAAAATTTCTACACCGTGGAACGCCGCGTCCGGCCTCTCATTCCGGGAATTCCCGCCGGATGCCGATGACCGAGACCTCATAGGCGGTCTTTTCCAAGGTCTCACCGTCCACGGTCTTGCTGTAGCGGCGGCTCTGGATGCGGCCATTCAGGCTTACCGCGTCCCCCACCTGCCAGAGCGCGGCCTCCCGCGCCGCCGCGCCCCAGGCGATGCAGGGCAGATAGTCGCTGCGGCCATAGCGCCGGTTCACCGCCAGCATCAGGTCGCAGATCTCCCGGCCCATGGGCGTGGTGCGGTAGTTGGGCAGCTTGCACAGCGCCCCGGCCAGAACCACGTCGTTCAAGTCCGGCCCGTCCTCAAAGCGGAGGGCCCGGGCGAAGACGCTGATG
>JAFSZV010000016.1 GCA_017455565.1 Clostridia bacterium | reverse complement strand
TTGGCCGTTTTCTGTGTGAAAATGGTCAAAAACACCGCGACCCGCCGCCATTTTTCGCAAAAAATGCGGCGAAACCCGGCCCGCAGGCCGGTGCCAAAATGGCGAAAAAGCCCAGCGCAGCGGGTTTTTCGACAGTCTAAAAGGGCGCGGCCAGGCCGCGCCCTTTGCCGTCCCGCATGGTGAGGACGGATATAGGAAAAGAGTGGGAAGCAGAGCATTGCGCGCTGCTGTGGCGATGCGCTCGGTGACGGAGTGCACGGCTTCCACCCTCCCTGATTACAGCATATCAGATTATTTTGCAATCGCCAATGGGCAAAAGGCGGTCTCTGCCCGGTTTTCAGGCAGAGGCGCGAAATCGGCTGAAATTCAGACGGATGACAGAGGAGCGTCATCCGCGCCAAAAGCGGAGATCCCTTCATCCATCAGCGCCAGAAGCGACCGCTCCTTTTCGGTGAGGGTGAGCTTTGCAAACAGATCGGGCCGCCGCTCCCGGGTGCGGCGGAGGGACTGAAGCCTGCGCCACAGGGTAATGTTTTCATGGTGTCCCGAAAGCAGCACCGCCGGAACGGGCCGCTCCCGCCAGACCTCGGGCCGGGTATACTGGGGATATTCCAGCAGGCCGGAAAAGTGGCTTTCGTCCTCAAATCCCGCCTGCTCGGCCAGCACGCCGGGCACCATGCGGCACACCGCGTCGGCCACCGCCATGGCTGCCAGCTCGCCCCCGGTGAGAACAAAGTCCCCGATGGACAGCTCCTCGTCCACACATTCGTCGATGAAGCGCTGATCCACGCCCTCGTAGTGGCCGCAGATCAGAATGAATCGTCCCCGCGCAAGAAGCTCCTTTGCCTTTTGCTGGTCAAAGACGCTGCCCGCCGGACTGAGCAAAACCGTGTGGACGTGCTCGCCGCCCTTCACATCCTCCAGACAGCGGGCCAGCGGCTCGCACTGCATGATCATGCCCTGCCCGCCGCCGTAGGGGTAATCGTCGGTGCGGCGGCGTTTGTCGGGGGAATAGTCCCGGATGTGGTGACAGCGGATGTCGATAAGCCCGGCCACCCGGGCCCGGCCGATGATGCTCGCGCCCAGTGCGCCGTCCACCATTTCGGGAAAAAGCGTCAGAATATCAATTCTCATTTGGCAGCATCCCTTCGATGGTAGCGACAAAAAGCCGCTTTTCTTCAAAATCCACGCCCTGATAAAAGGGCGGCACGGCGGGGATCAGGATCTCGCCCGCCTCGCCTGTGATGCTGTAAAGCATGGAGGCGGGGCGCTCCAGCACCTCGGCCAGCGTGCCGATGACGCGCCCGGTGCGCTGATCGAACACATCAAATCCATAAATATCCTGAAAGAGATATTCCCCTTGCTTCAGGGGAAGCGCCTCCCGCCGGGCGGTGACGGATTTGCCCTTCAGCGGCATGGCGGCCTCCACGGTGTCGATCTCCGCCAGCGTCAGAAGCAAAAAGCTTCCGTGGCCGCGAAAGGACTTCAGCGCGTATTCCGCGCCGCCCACGGCGATTGTTTTCAGTCCCCGCAGCAGGGCAGGGTCGCAATAGATTTCTGCCTTGATCTCGCCGCGGACGCCGTGGGTGTTTACGATCCTGCCAATCTCGATCTGAGCCATAAACCGATCCTCCCTGTTCAGGATAATTCCGAAACGATCTCGCAGACTGCCTCCGGCGGGATCGCGGGAGCGCCGCCGGTGCCGTTTCGCAGCGCCTTGAGAAAGGCGGGGACGCTTTGCCCGCTGACGATCTCCATGGCCTCCAGCCGCTGAAGGTCATCGCCCTCAAAGTCCAGCCCCATGGCGGGAAGGACCTCATCCGGAAACAGGAAAGGCGTGGCTGTAGCCATCCACACGGCGGGCGTCTTGTCGCCGGTAAAGGCGGCATACTGCCGCAGCGCGGCTGCCGCGAGGCCAGTCTGAGGAGCGGCCAAGAGGCCCCATCCCTGCCAGAGATCCTCCATGGCGCGGCGCTGCCGCCGGATGTCGATGCCAAAGGCGCGGACGCCCGCTTCCTCCATGGCCCGCGTCAAAGCGGGATCGGGGGGAAGCGCGCCCGTTTGCTTTAAAAGCGCCATTTTTTTCGCCGTGGAGACGGCGTCGCGGGTAAAAAAGAACAAAAGCTGCTCCAGCGCGGGGGCGACGCGGGGGGAGAGGGCCGGATCGCCGTCCGCGCTTTCGCGGGGCGTCCAGCCGCCGGTTTGAACGAAGCGGGGAAGCGCGCTGTCCTTGGAACAGGCGCACAGGATGCTGCCCACGGGCAGGCCGCAGGCCTTTGCCGTCAGCGCAGCCAAAAGCTGATGTCCGCCGCCGCAGGGCAAAACCAGATTGACAGGCTCGCCTCCCTCCAGCGCATCTTCCCGCAGGAGCCCGGCGTAAAGCGCAAAATACCGGGCGGTTTGCGCCGCCAGCCAGCCCCAGTTGTCCGGCCCGGCCCAACAAAGCGGGCGTTGCGGCGTGCTTTGCCGCAGGTATTGCGCTTCCGCCCGGACGCGAAGCTCGTCATAGTCGGCCTGAACGGCCAGCGCACGGCAGGCTTTGCCGCGCAGAGCTTCCATCTGTCGCCGCGTAAGGACTGAGGCCCCGTCCTCGGGAAAAAAGACCAGCAGTCCGCTGTTCTCTGTGGAAAAGGCCGCCAGAGCGGCCCGTCCGGCATCACCGGCGGCAGCGCACAAAGCGGCGGGCGTTTTGGAAAGCCCCGCTGCCTTTGCGGCATCCGGCAGCAGACGGGCAAAGATCTGCATGGGCAGATCGTGAAAGGTCCCTGTTGGGCCGGAAAACAGTCCGGCGGACCAGATTCCCGGGCGGACGGGACGGAGCGAAAAATTTCCGGCGGCCTCCCAGGCGGAAAGGACCGCCTTTTGAAACGTTTCCCCCTCGAAGCCGGGCAAAAGCGCCGAAAGGACGGTCTGCATCACGCGGGGGCCGCGCATGGCGGCCAGTGTCAGGATCCGGTCGGGGGAAAAGACCGGCAGGGTTTCGGGGAAAAACCGTCCGCCCTCCGGCGAAAGGCCACAGGCCACGGCCTGCGCGGCGGAATAACGGGCGGCGGGATCACGGGTCGAGCAGAAATTCATAGACAGCCTCCTCGGGCGCACGGCGCCCTTGCGATCTTTTTTTATCATAGCAAAAAGCGGGGGATTTGTCCACGGGTCGCCGGGGATTTTCGGGCAAAAGGAGCGATTGCTTTTCCCCGGCGGCTATGGTACAATAAAGAAAATTCGCGCCGTGCGCGGAACAACGGTCGCGGCGCACCGCGAGAGGGAGGACTCTATGGATAAAAACCTGACGATGCTCACCGATTTTTATGAGTTGACCATGGCAAACGGCTATCTGAAAAATGGCATGGCCGACACCATCGCCTATTTCGATATGTTTTTCCGCAAGATCCCCGATAACGGTGGCTATGCCGTGATGGCCGGCGTGGAGCAACTGGTGGAGTATCTGGAAAACCTGCATTTTTCCAAGGAAGACATCGACTATCTCCGCAGCAAGAACTGCTTTTGCGAGGAATTTCTGGAATATCTGGCAAGCTTTGAGTTTGCCTGCGACGTGTGGGCCGTGCCCGAGGGCGAGATCATCTTCCCCGGCGAGCCCATCGTCACCGTTCGCGGTCCTGTGATCCAGGCCCAATTTATTGAGACCATGGTGCTGCTCACCATCAACCATCAAAGCCTCATCGCCACCAAAGCCAGCCGCATGGTGCGGGCCGCCGCGGGCCGGGCCGTGATGGAGTTCGGCTCCCGCCGGGCGCAGGGCGGCGACGGCGCCGTTCTGGGCGCAAGAGCGGCCTATATCGCTGGGGCCGCCGGCACCGCCTGCACCATCTGCGACCGGGAGTTCGGCGTCCCCGCGCTGGGCACCATGGCCCATAGCTGGGTGCAGATGTTCCCCACGGAATTCGACGCTTTCAAGGCCTATGCCGTGACCTATCCCAACGCCTGTACCGTGTTGGTGGACACCTACAACGTGCTCCGCTCGGGCATCCCCAACGCCATCCGTGTGGCAAAAGAGGTTCTGGAGCCCATGGGTTTCCGCATGAAGGGCGTCCGCATCGACTCGGGCGACATCACTTATCTCAGCCGTAAGGCCCGCCAGATGCTGGACGAGGCCGGCATGAAGGACTGTAAGATCGTGGTGTCCAATTCGCTGGACGAGTTTTTGGTGCGGGAGCTGCTGGCGCAGGGCGCCTGCATCGACTCCTTCGGCATCGGCGAACGGCTGATTACCTCCCGCAGCGAGCCGGTGTTCGGCGGCGTTTACAAGCTGGTGGCCATCGAGGGCAAAGACGGCGGGATAGTTCCCAAGATCAAGATCTCGGAAAACGTGGAAAAGATTACCAACCCCCATTTCAAGCAGATCTGGCGTCTTACCGATAAGGCCGATGGTAAATACCGGGCCGACGTGCTCACTCTGCGGGACGAGGTCATCGACGATAACCAGCCCTATCTGCTGTTTGATCCCGAGCACACGTGGAAGCGTCACCTCACTACCAATTTCACCGCCCGCCCGCTGCAGGTGCCCCTGTTTGAGAAGGGTGTATGCGTCCATAAAAAGAGGGACATCGAAGAGATCCGCGCTTTCTGCGCCTCGTGCCTGGACAAGGTGTGGGAAGAGGTGGCCCGCTTCGAGAACCCTCATCCTTATTATGTCGACCTTTCCCAGAAGCTCTGGGATATCAAGCGTCGGCTGCTGGAAGAAAACAGCCGCTGAACGAGGAGGAAACCGGAAATGAACAAGCGTTACGAAAAACAGTATCAGGAATACGCCCGCCTTTTGGTCGAGGTGGGCCTCAACGTGCAGAAGGGGCAGACCCTGATTATCGCCTGCCCGGTGGACTGCGCGTGGTTCGCTCGGCTGTGCGCCGGGGCGGCTTATGACGTGGGCTGCCGCGAGGTGGTGATGAGCTGGCGGGACGACGCGATCACTCGGATGAAATATCTGAAGGCTGAAAACGACGTATTTGACGCCATCCCTGCCTGGCAGTCGCATTTCTTTAACGATTATGCCGCGCAGGGCGCTGCTTATCTGGTGGTCTCCGCCACCGATCCCGAAAATCTGGCGGGCGTCGATCCCGACCGGATGGTGCGCTTCCGCAGGGCCGCGGCCCGGGGGCAGGAACTCTTTTATCGCAGACAGATGGCCAACGAGATCCCCTGGTGTGTGGCCTCCATCCCCATCCCTGCGTGGGCGAAAAAGGTATTCCCGGGCATGGGCGAAAAGGAAGCCATGGACCGCCTGTGGACTGCGATTTTTGAGGCGGTGCGGGTGAGCGACGAGGACGACGCCGTGGCGCGGTGGCAGGCCCATCTGGCGCAGCTCAAGAAGCGGATGGAAAAGCTCAACGCCCTGCGGTTGGAAAGCCTGCATTACACCAACAGCCTGGGCACCGATCTGACCATCCACCTGCCTGAGGACCATCTCTGGGCCGGCGGCAGCGCCTTTACCCCTGCAGGGCAGGAGTTCATCGCCAATATGCCCACCGAAGAGATCTTCACCGCTCCCCTGCGGGATGGGATCGACGGCGTGGTCTACGCATCCTTGCCCCTGTGCCACGAGGGCTCGCTCATCGAGCGGTTCCATATGGTGATCCAGGAGGGAAAGATCGTGGAGGTTCACGCCGAAAAGGGTGAGGACGTGCTCAAGGCCGCCATCTCGGTGGATGAGGGAGCCTCCCGCTTCGGCGAGGTGGCGCTGGTGCCCTATCACAGCCCCATCAGCAACCAGAAGATCTTGTATTACAACACCCTGTTTGATGAAAACGCCTCCTGCCATCTGGCTTTCGGCGAGGCCTATCCTGAGTGCATCCGCGGCGGTGAGAGCATGAGCAAGGAGGAGCTTGCGGCCCACGGCCTCAATGCCTCCGACACCCACGTGGACTTTATGATCGGCACCAGCGATCTTTCCATCACGGGCCTCACTCATGACGGCAAGACCGTGCAAATTTTTGAAAACGGCGATTTTGCCCTGTAAGAAAGGAGCGCAAAAATGGAATTCCGCGACGCGATGCTGGCCCGCCATTCCTGCCGGGCCTATACCGATCAGCCAGTGGACCAGCGGGCGCTGAGCATGGTGCTGGAGGCGGCAAACGCCGCGCCCATCGGCCGCCGGCGCTATGAAAACGTGCATCTCACCGTTATCCGGGACAAGGCGCTTTTGCGCGACATCACCGAAAACGCCCGCAGGGTGCTGGGCGACCCTGAAGTCAACCCTCTTTACGGCGCGCCAGTGATGATCCTGGTCTCCGTGCGGGCGGACGAGGGAAAGATCAGCCCCGTCAATATTGCCAACGCCGCCTGCGTGGTGGAGAATATGCATCTGGCCGCCGCTGATCTGGGGCTGGGAAGCTGCTATATCTGGGGCGCGGTGCAGACCATGCAGCAGAGCTTTGAGCTGATGTATAAGCTGCGGCTTAACGAGGGCTTCTGCCCGGTGAGCGCCCTGATTCTGGGCCACGAGGCCGAGACAAGGCCCGCCCGCACCCCCACGGTGAAAACGCTGGAGCTCCGCTTTCTGGACGGGGAGTAAGAAGCAAAAGGAACAGATAAACCGGGAGTGAGCGTTGCGCTCACTCCCGGTTTTCACAATTCTGTTTTGTTTATTTCCCGTCCATCTCCACGGCCACCTCCAGCGCCAGCTCCATCATCTGGGTAAAGGTATTCTGGCGGGCGTCGGCGTCCAGCGCCTCGCCGGTGACGATGTGATCGGAAATGGTGCATATGGCCAACGCCCGCTTTCCGGCGCGGGCGGCGGTCATATACAGACCCGCG
The DNA here is from genome assembly GCA_017455565.1 of Clostridia bacterium. GTDB lineage: Bacteria > Bacillota > Clostridia > Oscillospirales > Butyricicoccaceae > UBA4644. The sequence goes on along the minus strand of JAFSZV010000016.1, from coordinate 11,065 downwards.
GCCTCCATCTCCACCGCCAGCACGCCCATATCCATCCAGCCTTGATTGGCGTCGGAAAAGGCATTGTAGAAGGGGTCGGAGGACAGCAGGTTACCCACCTGGGGCGTAAGGCCCATCTCGCGGCCGTGACGGACGGCGCTCTCCAGCAGGTCGAAGCTTGCGATGGGGGCGAAGGTGCCGCCAAGGCGGTACTGCAAAGCAAAATTGGAATTGGTGCAGGCACCCATGCCCAGTACGATGTCCCGCAGCTTGAGCCCGGTAGACAGGCCGCCCGCCGAGCCCACGCGAAGGATGTTCTCCACGCCGAAGAAGTGAAACAACTCGTAGCTGTAAATGCCGATGGAAGGGATGCCCATGCCGCTGGCCATGACGCTGACGGGCACGCCGCGATAGGCGCCGGTGTAGCCCTGAACGCCCCGCACATTGTTCACCAGAACGGGGTTTTCCAGATAGTGTTCCGCGATGTATTTTGCACGCAGGGGGTCGCCGGGCATGAGAACGGTCTTGGCGAAAGCGCCTTGTTCAGCGGCGATGTGGGGAGTAGCCATAATCAAATCTCCTTTACGCGTTATTCATTCAAGATCAGGTCTTCGGTCTTGCGCTTGGGAACATAATGCACGTCGTTTTCATCCCGGTAATAGCGGTGGTCTCCGCCCTCTTCCAGATCGGTGATGACGATCTTCTCATCGGGTTTGCCCAGGGCGATCACCAGAAGGGGCTGATAGACGGGATCGAGGCCGATGGCGGCGCTGACTTCGTCGGGGCGGAAGTTGCCGATCATGCAGCCGCCCAGCCCCATTTCCGCGGCCCGCAGCAAAATAGTGTGGGCGCAAATGCCTACGTCCTTCCAGAAGCGCTGGACGCCAGGGCCGATGCGGGTGTCGTAGCACAAAACGATGAATCCAGTGGGGCAGTGGCTCGGATGGGGGAGGGTCAGCTCCGGCAGATCCCGGGCCCAATGGGTGCAGGGCTGGAGTTTGCCGCAGTCCTCCTTCGTCCAGGCGAGATAATACTTGAAAGCCTGAAAGTTCTGGGAAAAGGGGGCGTAGCGGACGCAGTCGATCATGTCGGCGAGCATCTCACGGGTTAGGCGGAAACTTTCGTCATAGCCGCGATAGCTACGGTTCTTCATGAGCAGGTCTTTCAGCATGGAGGTCTCTCCTTTTCAATAGAATCACGGGTCGGTTATTCCGGGATCGTCCAGTCCACTGGTGCTTCGCCGTGGAGCTGTAAAAACGCATTTGCCTTGGAAAAGTGCTTGCAACCAAAAAAGCCGCTATAAGCCGAGAGCGGGCTGGGGTGGGGCGCGCACAGGGCCAGATGATTCATGGAACGGATGAGGGGCAGCTTGCTTCGGGCGTTGGCGCCCCAGAGCAGAAAGACCATGGACCGGGGTCGGTTGTTGAGGTGGCGGATCACGCTGTCGGTAAACAACTCCCAGCCCTTGCCCTTGTGGGAATTGGGCTGGCCCGCCCGCACGGTGAGGACGGCGTTGAGCAGCAGCACGCCCCGCTTGGCCCACACTTCCAGATTGCCGTGGGAGGGGATGGAAAAGCCCACATCGGTATGCAGCTCCTTATAAATGTTTTGCAGCGAGGGGGGCACGGCCACACCCCTTTGCACCGAAAAGGCCAGCCCGTGGGCCTGTCCTTCGCCGTGATAGGGGTCCTGCCCCAGAATGACAGCCTTTACGTCGTCATAGTCGGTATACCGCAGGGCGTTGAACACGTCCCGCTGCGGCGGATACACCGGTCCCGCCGCATATTCCGCCTGCAAAAAGTCCTGCAGATGCCGGAAACTCTCGCTTTCCAGCTCTTCCCGCAGTATTTCGTCCCACCGATTGCCCAGCACAGCCATGCGCCTCGCCTCCTGTTCTGCAAAAAGTATAACATAGTTTTTCCCGGCTGAAAAGGCTTTTTCAAAGCTTCCCCGCCGCGGGGGGTTGATTTTTCCAAAATATGCGTGTATACTGATTTTCAGCGGTGAAAACCGCTGGAAAAGTTCATAAATGACCGGTGCCGTCCGCTTGTCCGGGCGGTTAAAAGGGAAACGGGTGAAAATCCCGTGCGATCTCGTCACTGTAATCGGGGAGCGCGTTGCAATGTGTTGCACACGGCCACTGACCCTTCGGGGCTGGGAAGGCTGCAAGGCGCTTTGATCTGTGAGCCAGGAAACCTGCCGTTCATTGGTACAGGGATCCCGGATCCCGGACCACGAGTGATTGGTCGTGCCGTGCCGCGTCTTTTTTGCATGCCTTTGCTCGTTTGGGCAAAGGCATTTTTTTGCCGCCCAAGCGGCGGGAGCGTGATCCCTGTGCCTCTTTTTTTTCGTAATATATCCCCTGTGGATAAAAGAAAATGGAGGTAATCTTATGAAAAAAACCATCACGATCCTTTTGTGCGCCGCCATACTGCTGGCTCTGGCGGCCGCCTGCGGCAAGGCTGCGCAGAAAACCGATCAGGAGCTTGCCGACGAGGCCGCCGCGCTGATCGACGCCATCTATGTCCAGGAGCGCACCGACAAGACCGACGAGCAGTGCGCCGCCGCCAAGGCCGCCTGGGACAAGCTCACCGACGCGCAGAAGGCGCTCGTTTCCGGCGAAGAAGCCGATCCCGATTATTTCGGCAGGGATACCGGTGACGCGGGGCTCGACGACTCCCGCAACGGCGACGAGATCGGCGAAAAGGAGCTGCTGGTTGTCAGCTTCGGCACGTCCTTCAACGACAGCCGCGCCAAGGATATCAAGGGCATTGAGGACGCGCTTCAGGCCGCGTTCTCCGATTGGTCTGTCCGCCGTGCTTTCACCGCGCAGATCATTATCAACCATGTTCAGGCCCGTGACGGCGAGAAGATCGACAATGTGGAGCAGGCGCTGGAGCGCGCCGCTCAGAACGGCGTCAAGATCCTTGTGATCCAGCCCACCCACCTGATGCACGGCGCCGAGTACGACGAGCTCAAGGAAGCCGTTGACCGCTATGCGGATCGGTTTGAGAAGGTTGTCATCGCCGAGCCCCTGCTGGGCGAAGTCGGCGCGGACGCTTCCATCATCAATGCCGATAAGCAGGCCGTTGCCGTCGCGCTGACCGCCGCTGCCGTGAAGGATGCCGGCTTCCAGACCCTTGACGCCGCCGCCGACGCCGGAACCGCCTTTGTGTTCATGGGCCACGGCACCGCGCACACCGCCAAGGTGACCTATTCCCAGATGCAGTCCCAGATGGAAGCGCTGGGCTACAAGAACGTCTTCATCGGCACCGTTGAGGGCGAGCCCGAAGAGACTGCCTGCGAAGCCGTGATCGAAGCGGTGGCCGCCGCCGGATATAAGAACGTTGTCCTTCGCCCTCTGATGGTCGTTGCGGGCGATCACGCCAACAATGATATGGCGGACTCCGAGGATCCCGAATCCTGGTTCTCCATGTTTACGGCCTCCGGGAAGTTTGAGAAAGTCGATTGCCAGATCGCCGGTCTGGGCAGACTCACGGACATCCAGACGATCTATGCGGCCCATGCCCGTGCCGCCATCGACTCCGTTCGATAATCCAATGGTCAAAACAGAACTATGAATATGAAAAAACGGTCGATTTTCCTTGTGCTGATCGCCGCCCTTTGCTTTCTGCTCGCCGCCTGCGGGCAGAAGGCGGAGGAAAAGGCCCCGATACCCGACGGCGTTTATTCCGCCACCTTCAAAACCGACGGCAGCATGTTTCACGTAAATGAGGCGCACAAGGGCAAAGGCGTCCTCACCGTAAAGGACGGCAAAATGACGATCCACGTCGCCCTGCCGTCGAAAAACACCGTCAATCTGTTCTTCGGGACTGCCGAAGAGGCAAAAACGGACGGCGCCGTGCTGATCGAGCCCACGCTGGATACGGTGACCTATGAAGACGGCGGGACCGAGGAGGTGTACGGCTTCGATATTCCCGTCCCCTATCTGGACAGGGAATTCGACTGCGCGCTCATCGGCACAAAGGGGAAATGGTATGACCACAAGGTCTCGGTTTCGGATCCCGTACCGGCGGGCGAAAGCGCAGGAACCGTGGCGGACGGGGAATACACCTGCGCCGTGACCCTTACCGGCGGCAGCGGCCGCGCAAGCGTTGAAAATCCTGCGAAGGTCGTCGTTAAGGAAGGCAAAGCGACCGCTACGATCATTTGGTCCAGCAGTCATTACGCCTACATGATGATAGGCGAAACCCAATACGATCCGGTCAACACAGAGGAAAACTCCACCTTTGAGATCCCGATCGGCTTTGATGACGACATCGCGGTCTCCGCTCTGACCACCGCGATGAGCGAACCACATCTGATCGAATATACCCTGCGCTTCGATTCCGCCTCGCTGCAGGCCCGCTGAAAACGGCAGGCGTTGGTTTTAACAAAATAGAAACAGTTTTTTGCGTTTCGGGCATGGATTTTTTCACAGCAGTATGCTATAATGATAACAACCTCGGATGTTTTATTCATACAATTATAAGGAGGAGTTACTATGGCATTTCTGGATAAACTGACCGCCGCCGCAAAAAGCGCGGGCGACAAGGCCAACGCCGCCATTGAGGTCGGCAAGCTCAACATGAAGATCAAGAGCGAGACTGCCAACATCGAGCAGTTCAAGGCGCAGATCGGTGATCTGCTGTGGGCGCAGTATCAGGCGGGCAATGTCACCGATCCTCAGATCATCGCCCTTTGCGAGAGCATCGCCGCCGCCAACACCAGCATCGATGAGCTGCAGGCCAAGATCGACCAGATCAAAACCGAGCCAGAAGCCGAGGCCGCTCCCGTGGAGCGGCATTGCCCCCAGTGCGGCGCCCCCGTGGCGCAGGACGCCCGCTTCTGCAACAGCTGCGGCGTCCGTCTGGAGTAAACGCAGAAAAGCAAACGGCATCAAAAAAGCCTTCCCCGCCGGGGAAGGCTTTTTGTGTTTCGCAGGAGCTTTCCCCTGGGAAGGTGGCTTGCCGGCGGCGAGCCGGATCAGGGGCAGAGGGAAGCGATTCCGGTTATCGGTTCAAGGCTTCCATAAAAGCGCGCATTTCCATGCTGATCCGCTCCGGCTCGAAATGGTGCACATAGTGCCCGCAATCAAGCCAGACGAGGGTTGCGTTTGTCAGGCCTGAGGCATACGCTTCCGGGAGATCCTCCCACCCTGATGCGGTGGAAAGGATCAGCAGCGTCGGCACATCGGGCTTTGGCGCGCTGTTTATCTCTTTTATGACATCGGGTATCGCCAGATGTTCCCGAAGGACCGTGTCATTGAGGCATTTTTTGCAGTTGATCGCTCTGTATAATGCCGTTTCCTCTTCGGTAAGCCATGTAAAGGGATCGGAAAAATGATCCCTTATGAAAGGAATCCTGATAAACCCGATTTCCATTCCAAGGACTCTTAGCAGCTTATTGTGCCTTATGCCGCGCTCCACCGATGCACGGTCGATGTCGATGATTTCACCCACGTTGGGCAGCGTCATGTCCAACGAGAGGATCGCTTCCACCTCGCCGGGATATTTCTGCGCCCAGAGGATCGCTTCAAGCCCCGACAGGGAGTGGGGACAGAGGACAAAAGGCCCTGTGATCCCCGCTTTGGCAAGGGCTTCCCGGTCCTGGCGCAGGATGGTGTCAAAGGACCGCTCGGTATCCACCGTATCGCTGAAACCGTAGCCGAACTTTTCCACAACGACGATTTGATATTCGTCGCTGAGAAGGGAATACAGGCTCTTGAAATCCAGGACCGGGGAAGCCGTTCCCCATCCGGACAAAAACACAAGGGTGTGTTCTCCCGCGCCTTCTGTATAGACGCACATTTGATGCCCGTCTACTTCCACCATTTGCCCCAGCGGCTTTTGTAACAATGGCTCCTCTTTCTTGAGCATGATCCTGTTGCAGACGAATACAGCCAAAACAAAAAGGATCAGAAGGATCAAAAGAGCAAGGGCTCCTTTGCCGAGGGCTTTCCATGCGTTTTTCATACGGTCATCTCCCAGAATATAACTTATACGGATACGGGGCGGACAGCTTCGCCGCTGTTTTGCGTTTGCGGGAAGCGGCGTTCAGAAATTGCGCTCGATCCAGGCGACGCAATCGGCGTTGAGGGTTTCGAGCTGTGCATAAGCGCCGGTCTTCTGGATATTGCGGTCAAGCATCGCGGCAAGCAGCGGCGAATAGATCGAAAGATCGCACAGGCCCATATGCCCCACGCCCTCGTAGTGGATGTTGGTGCAGTTCGCCGCGCCGGGCGCCAGGAATTTCACGTTGTTTTCATATTGCGGCAATTCCCGCAAATGCGGAAAGCTGCTGTCAGAATAGACGTTCAGGAGCGGGACGTCGTAATCCCGGCTGTCGAAAACGAATTTCCCGTCCTGTACACATTTGATATCGTACAGGAACGGCGCCTCCAGCGCGATGCAGCCGATGACGTCAGCTCTGATCCTCGCCATGGCGTAAGCCGCGGAGCCGCCGAGGGAATGACCCATGACCAGAAACCGTCCCGCGCCTTCTTTTTTCGCATAGTCGTCCATAACGGCGTTCAGATCGTCGGTGCGGATGTCCATCCACTCACGGAACACCTCGTATAAATACGCGGGGTCGGTCATGGAGTCTGCGGACATCTGCTTGAGAATGCGCATGCTCGGTCCCGCGCTTTTCCCGTTTGCATAGGTGACCTTTGCCGCCTGTCCGGGATGGACCACGGCAAGGACGGTGTATCCGCGGCTTGCCAGCTCTTTGTATAGGGAGAGGTTGTTGTCCGCCGTCCCGCAGGAGCCGTGGGAGGCGACGATGACGATGGACTGCGCCTCGCCGTCGGCGGGATACCACTTGCGGATCTGCAGCTGGCGGAGGCGGCCTCCGCCGAGATAAGGATCCTCCTTTTCCTCCGTCACCCAATAGTCCGTCGAGGCGACCCCGCAGCCTCCGGAGACGGGGAGCTCCTTGTGCGGGGGAAACATCGCAAAGCGGAGCGTCAGCAGGAAAACGGCGGCAAAGCACAGCGCCGCCAGCAGGCGGCGCGGCTTTTTCCCATTCTTTGTGCGCAGCGTGCGGGCGATCACGATATATGCCGCGAGCTCAACCAGCGAAAGCACGATCAAAAAGACGGCTGTTTTCATGAAGATTCTCCTTTTACGGCCGGGTCGGAGCGGCCCGCTGTTTTATTCTGTTCGCAACCGGGTTTGTTACCCCTTAAAGAGGATACGATTGTGGCTTTCACACTGTTGCATCGAGTGTACCATCGTTTTTCCGGGCTGTCAATCCGGCCGGAAGCGGTGGCGGCTTTTGATGAAAAGAGGCCCCCGGCATGCCGGGGGCTTTGAAACGGGTCCTGCGCAGGGGACCGCCGGAGAAGGGCGGTTACAGGACTTCGCTTTTCGGGGGAAGAATGACGGCGCAGATCAGATAGGGGATCAGGCCGAAGCCGCCGGTAAGCGCCAGCACGGCCCAGATCACCCGCACCAGGGAAACATCCAGGTTGAAATATTCGGCCAGACCGGCGCACACGCCGCAGAGCTTGCCGTTTTCGGGATCCTTATAAACTTTTTTCATGGTTTTTTCCTCCGTTTTTCATAGTGTTAGGCTGGGCTTACCGGCGATAGATTCGCAGGTCGCCGGATACCGACTGCATGCTGTAGGTCCGCTGGCCGCCGCCCAGATAGACGGCAGTACCGTTTTTAGCGTTGAGCGAGGTCTTCAGGTCGAAATCCGAGCGGATATCGCCGGAGACCCGGTTGTAGTGCAGGGAGAAGCCATCGTTGTCGGGGAGCCAGAGCTTGGTGTCGCCGGAGACGGCGGTGACGTCCAGCCCGTCGGGGACGTTATCTAGCCGCAGGGCAATGTCGCCGCTGGTGGTGGAAAGGGAAATCTGTCCGGCGGAGCCGTTGAAGTCGAAGTCGCCGGAAACGGTCACCAGACGCAGTTCCTGAACATGGCCGCTGAGTTCTACGTCGCCGGAGATCGTTTCAATGATGACTGAGCCGCAGGCGACGCGGGGCAGTTCCAGATCGCCGCTGGTGCTGTGGATGCGCAGTGAGGCGATCTCCATATCCTTGTCCAGCTCCACGTCGCCGCTGGTGGTGGTGACGGAAAGGCTGTTCCACGCGCGCTTGGGCAGATAAATTTCGAAATCGGAGGAGAGCATCCCATAGTTGAAGAGCAGGGTGCCCACGCTGGACTTGTTGCCCTGACGGATTTGCAGGATGCCGTCGGCTACCTGGATCTGGGCCATCTGCTCCTCGGTGAGCTCGCCGTTGGCCAGTTCCACGATATAGATGTTGTCGTCCTGCGACAGGCCAAAAGTCACGTCGCCGGCGGCGGTGCGGATATCCAGACCGGTGAGTCCCTCGGCGGGCACGGTGTAGTCATAGCGGAACTCGCCGCGCTCGCGGCTGACGGTGATGTTCTTAATGGCGTTTTTCATGGTGCCCTTTACGCTCTGGGCCATGTCCCGCAGGGGGCCCTTGGCGTCGCGGGCGGCGTCCTTGGCGGCGGTGGCGGCGTGGCCGGCCGCGCTCTTCAGGTCGCTGACGAAGCTGTTGAGCGAGGGGGACAGGTCCTTGGCCAGCGTCCGCATAAGGTCGTCGATGCCGGCAAAGGGATTGGTGTTGCCCGAGCGCTGGTTTTCCTCGCTGCGGCGGTCCACTTCGTTGATGTAGGCGGTGACCTCCTCCAGGTCGCCGATGCCCTCCTGTACGCGGCGCATGGCCTCTTCGCTCTCTACGCCGGCGGCAATAAGGTCATTGTATTTTTCCATCAGATCCGAGGTGATCTCCTCGATCACGTCGTCCTTGGCGGGGCAGTCCTGCGCGCCGGAAAGGCGCCGTGCGATCAATTCCCGAAGCTGTTCGTACATGGTGTTTCCTCCTTTTAAGCTTGTTCCGTCCCGATCAGACGGTCGATAATGGCCTTGACCCGCTGCCATTCGTCGCGGCTCTCGCGGAAAAAGGCGCGCCCTTCGTCGGTGATGGCGTAATAACGGCGGCGTGCGCCGCTGGATTCGTCGCCCCAGTATGAGCGGATATAGCCCGCCTGCTCCAGACGGCGGAAGGCGGTATAAAGAGTTCCCTCTTTTGCCTCATAGGCGCCGCCGGTGCGGTCACGGATGGATTTGTTGATCTCATAGCCGTAGCTGTCATGCTCCAGAAGCTGGGCAAGGATCATCGTCTCGGTGTGACCGCGGATGATATCGGATGTCATAGACACGTCGCTGCCCTCCTTTTTTTGTTGTTAAATATATCCTACATCAAATTACTTTGTCTGTCAAGGTATTTTTTGAAAAAATATATAAATATTTTTTTTGATACAGAAAAAACCGGGTTATTTTACAAAAAAGAAGCCATGCGTCGGCGCAATTCTCCGTAGACGGGCGGCGGATTGTGTGATACAATTTAAAATATAAAAAACGGCAACGCAACGGAGGGACGTTTATGTATATTCCCGCGGAACAAAAAATCTGGCTGGCTGCCGGCGAGGACCCCATTTTTCTGGAGCCCGCGCTGGCCAACCGCCACGGCCTGATCGCCGGCGCCACCGGCACGGGCAAGACCGTCACCCTTAAGGTGCTGGCCGAGGGCTTTTCCGAGATGGGGGTGCCCGTGTTCATGGCCGACGTCAAGGGCGATCTGACGGGCATGTGCCGCCCGGGCGTCGAGACCAAACACATCCGCCGCTCCATCGATGCCATGGGGCTGGAGGATTTTTCTTATACCGCCTATCCAGTCCGCTTTTTCGACGTTTACGGCAAGGCAGGCCACCCCGTCAGGGCCACCGTTTCGGATATGGGACCCGAGCTGCTGGCCCGCTTGTTGGATCTCAACGAGACCCAGAGCGGCGTGCTGCGCATCGTCTTCCGCATCGCGGACGAAAAGGGGCTTCTGCTGCTGGATCTGAAGGATCTGCGCTCGATGGTGCAGTATGTGGGCGACAACGCCGCGGAATACAAGCTGACCTACGGCAACATCGCCGCCCAGACCGTGGGCGCCATCCAGCGGGCGCTTTTGCGGCTGGAGGACGAGGGCGGCGAGTTGTTTTTCGGCGAGCCCATGCTGGAGCTGGGCGACTGGGTGGACTGGGACGAAGACGGCCGGGGCGTGATGAACATTCTGGAGTGCGCCGAGCTGTTCCGGCACCCACTGCTTTACGCTACCTTTTTGCTGTGGATGCTTACCGAGCTTTACGCCCTGCTGCCCGAGGCGGGCGACCTGGATAAGCCCAAGCTGGTGTTTTTCTTCGACGAGGCACATCTGCTTTTCCGCGACGCGCCAAAGGCACTGGTGCAGCAGGTGGAGCAGGTGGTGCGGCTCATTCGGTCAAAGGGCGTCAGCGTCTGGTTCATCACCCAAAAGCCCAACGACCTGCCAGACAGCGTGCTGGGGCAGATCGGCAACCGGGTGCAGCACGGCCTGCGGGCCTATACCCCCGCCGACCAGAAGCATCTGCGGGCGGCGGCTCAGGCCTTCCGTGTCAATCCGGCTTTCGATACCGAGGAGGCACTGCAGGCGCTGGGCACCGGAGAGGCGTTGGTGTCGGTGCTGGATGAAAACGGCGTGCCCTCGGTGGTGCAGAAGGCGGGCATCCTGCCGCCCCGCAGCTCCATGGAGGCGGTGAGCGAGAGCGAGATCGTCGAAACGGTGCGGCAAAGCCCGCTTTACGGCAAATACGAGCGGGAACAGGACCGCCGCTCGGCCTACGAGATGCTGACGGAGGCCCGGGAGCAGGCGCAGAAGCAGGCCGCAGAGGAGATCCGGCAGGCCGTCGCCGAGAAGGAAGCCGCCAGAAAGGCAAAGGAAAAAGCCGCCCACAAGCCTTCCTCCGGCCGCAGGACCACGGGCCGCAGAAGACAGTCGGCCCTGCAAAAGACGGTGAACGCCGCAGCCACCACCGTGGGGCGGGAGATCGGGAAGCGCATCGTGCGGGGGCTGTTTGGGATCAAACTGTAATATATATGAGAAGGGGCTGTAGCAAAAGTCCCTGAAAAAAACAAGAGACCGCGGTGGCTGAAAACAGTCGCCTCGGTCTCTTGTTTGTGGTAAAATTAGTTTGTGAGAAAAATAATACCGCAAAAAGATTATGGCACATGCGAGCGGAATGT
>JAFSZV010000060.1 GCA_017455565.1 Clostridia bacterium | reverse complement strand
TGCTGCGCGGCCTGATGTGGGAAAAATACGCCGCCCCGATCAACAGGGCGGCGCGGCTGCGCGGCACCAACGCGGCGAACCACTTTCACGCCACGCAGGTGCTCTATGAACTTTTCTCTTATCTCGCCGCCGACCTTCCCGGCTTCGACGACGTTTCCCGCGCTCCCTCTCTCGCGGCGGAGCTGAAATTCTATCTGGACGCCAAGTACATGGAAAAACTGCGCATGGAGCAGCTGGCGGAGCGCTTCGGCGTCCACCCCAACCACCTCTCCCGGGTGTTCCGGGAGGCGTATCACATGGCGCCCAAGCAGTACTTGCAGCGGCTGAAGCTGGAAAAGGCGGCGCGGATGCTCGCCTCCTCGGACGTTCCGGTGGCGCTGGTGGCGGAGTCTCTGGGCTTCGAGGATCAGCACGCCTTCTCCCGCGCCTTCAAGAAATACTGGGGCGTCTCCCCCACGGCTCACAGGCGCAGCGATACAACAGAGTTTCATCAATCATAGTGGCTTTTGCAGGACGCGATAATCGCCACATCATGCTCCACCTTGTAGACGACCCGGTTGGCTTCGTCGATTCTGCGGCTCCACCATCCGTTTCGGTTCTCTTTTAACGGTTCCGGCTTGCCGATTCCCTCAAAGGGATTTCTCTGGATGTCCTTGAGCAAGGTATTGATCTTTTTCAGCGTTTTCCTGTCTTCTATCTGCCATGAAAGATATTCCTCCCACGCCCGCTCGTCCCACAGTATCCGCATATCTTCATTCCTCAATCAGCTCATGTTCCGAAAGTCTGGCCTGACCGGAATCAATTTCCGCAATCACTTTCGCCAAATGCGACAGATTCGCCTCAGAATAGAACGGATCGACCGACACCTCAAAGGGAATCCTTCTCTCCCGCCTCATTTTTTTGGCGAAAATGGTAAACGCGGTGGACATACTCATGCCAAGCTCCCGGCATACGTCCTCCATGCCCCGTTTATCTTCCTCATCCAGGCGGAAATTCACCAATACCTGTGCCATCCCGAGTCACCTCCTTTTCATTTTGCATTATACTGTAAAACCGCTTATTTGTAAAGTATATATCTTTATTTTATCTTTATCCATTAAAAAACACAAAAAGAAAACAGACGCCCGCAGCGGCCCATGTGGGCGCCCGGACGTCTGTTTTGTATCAAAAAATACTTCACAGGCGCAGCGTCAGGTTGTTCAAGCCCAGCGTGTGAATGTAGTTGGCCTCCTTGACCATGTTCATTACCATGCGGATGCCGATGTGGGATTCCGGGCTGTCGGCGCTGTGCAGTTCCATATAAGCCGTGGGGTCGAACGCGACGCAGTTGTCCCTCATACGGATGAGGCGGTTGCCGTCCTTGACGACAAGGCGCACGTCGATGCTGTGGGATTGATTGTCCTTTGTGAAGCCGTGCTGGATGGTGTTGACCGCGATTTCCTCCACGCACAGGCCCACAAAATAGCCGGTGCGCCGCTCCATGCCGCGATTTTTGCAAAATGTGCGAATCTGCTCCGAAACCTCCACCGCGCTGTTCAGATCCGTGATGCTCGCGTCGAAATAATCCTCCTTCTTCGCGCCAAAGTCCCGGGCCAGCATGGAAAGCGTCTCGGCCGAAAAGGAGATCCCGCCGTGCCTGACCCACGCCAGCGCCAGAATCGCCAGTTGAACCGCGAGCTCACCCACGGTGATGCCGAGCCACACCCCCGTCAGGCCATAGGGCATGCTCAAAAGCCAGGGGAACAGCGTCGTAAAGACCAGAGCGTCCAGCACCGAGATCAGGTGCGTCAGCGCCATGCGGTTCGTGCCCTGATAGTAGTTCTTGAAGGTCACGACGATGGCGCAGGGGATCAGCGAGAAGGAATAGAGCCGCAGGGCAGGGGTCGCAATCGCCAGAACATCCGGCGCGCCGCCGAGGAAGAGCTTGGCCAGCCAGGGGGAAAGCAGCTCCACCACCAGGATCGTACCCGTAATCAACTCCAGCGTCTGCCGGAACATCACCCGCACCAGCTCGCAAAGAGAAGTGCGGTCCTCCTCGCCGTAGGAGACGGAGGAGAGCATCAGCGCCACCGTGCCGGTGCCAAGTCCTACGCTGAAAAAGACGTTGCCCAGAGAGGAAACCGTGGCAAAGACCGCTACCGCCTCGGTGCCGGAGATGGCCAGCAGCAGCCGGTTAAGGAGAAAGACACGGATGGTGAAGCAGATCTGGTTGATGATCACGGGGCTGCCGCCGCTGACAATCTCCGCCGCGCCCTGCCACCGCACACCCTGACGGCGGAAGCGGAAGGGGCAGCTCTCCTGAAGGAAAAAGCCGAGCCCCACCAGAAAGGCGGCCAGATAACTGAGGCTGGAGGCAAGGCCGATGCCGAACATGCCCGCGTGGAACCAGTAGACGCTCACCAGGTTCGCCGCGATGTCCACCACCGTCATGGCCGCCACGGAAACGAGCAGGGTTTTGCGCCGGCCGCCGAGCTGCAAAAACGGCGTCATCGCCTGGCTGAGGAAGAAGAAGGGCGCGCCCAGAATATAACCCTTCAGATAATCCCCGGTCAGGAAAAAAATCCGGTTTTCCGGCACGGCCTCTCCCGCGCCGAGGAAGGAGCAAATGGGCCGCCACAGCGCGAATATCATCACCACGGCGCACAGCGCCATCCCCAGCGACATCACAATGGCGGCGGAGTAACAGTTGTCGCTGCCCTCCCGGTCTCCCGCGCCGATGGCCTTTCCGCACACCACCTGGATGCCGACGGAGGTCATCGTGCCAAGCGCGGTGAGCACGATCAGAAACGGACTGGCAAGGCCGTAGGCGCTCATGCTCTCCACGCCCAGAAGCCGGCAAATCACAACACTGTCGATCAGCAGGCAGCAGGTCGTGGACACGGCAGAGAGAATCTGCGTCACACTCATCTGACGAAACAGCCTTTGAATAATCATCGGTTTCCCTCCCACATTTCTCCGGGCCGCTTGCGGCCTGTCGTTTGTTTCTGGATAAAGGTATTGTGAGTGTACCATATTTTTCTGCAATCGTCTACTTCCGACCGCACAAAATATTTTTTTGACTTATTTTTGAGTGCGGAATGAAAACGTTGCTTTTTTGTCTCGAATTGATTATAATAGGCGCAATCAGTCCCGGAAAAGAC
>JAFSZV010000059.1 GCA_017455565.1 Clostridia bacterium | reverse complement strand
TGAAGACAGGCCGCAAAGAAAAGCTGCCGCAGCGAGCCGGGGACGGTGGGAGCCCGGTGCAAGCGTCTTTGGCAGGTAACCCTTCGGAGCTGCGACCTGAACAGAAGGAATCAGTAGGGAAGCCGTAAGCGCTGCGTTAAAACGTTGGGAGCTGATTGGCTCCGACGAGTGATCGCTTCGGCGGTAAGAAAGGTGGCACCACGGATACGCAGCCGGCGCAGCGGTGGTGTCCACAGGGCGTTCTGATTTTCCGAATCAGGTAAACAACGTGCTGTGCTTCCCCGGAATATTCCGCGGTGCGCTGGATGTGCGTGCCCGAGAGATCACCGACGCAATGAAGATCGCCGCTGCCCGTGCTCTGGCCGCGCTGGTGGATGAGGAAGAGCTGCGATGCGATCATATTCTCCCCGCCGCTTTCGATCCGCGCGTACGAGACGCGGTGGCTGCCGCGGTGAGCGAGGCCGCCCGGTCGAGTTCAGCAGTGCGATAACTGGCGGATCGGTTTTTCAGCCGACCGATCGCCATGATATCCTTTTCGTATATTTCGATATATGCAATTCGTATTGCTTGCTTTTTGCTCTCTTGACAGTGCCATTCAGCATATGCTATAGTTTCAAGCGTCTTGAATAACAACTTGCGAAAAATGTTTTTCGGTGCCAGGGGCCTCGTGCCCCTTTAAGGCATCGGAAAACATTTTTCTATTTCAGGGGGTATCCATCATGCAAAAGCGCGAACAGCTCTACGAGGGGAAAGCCAAACGGGTCTATGCAACGGATGACCCGAATGTTGTGATCGTTTCCTACAAAGACGACGCAACCGCCTTCGACGGTCTGAAGAAAGGGATCATCGAGGGCAAAGGTGCTGTCAACAATCGAATGACCAATTATTTTATGAAAAAACTGGCGGAGCGTGGGATCCCCACACACTATGTTCAGGAGCTCAGCGACCGGGAAACCGCCGTTAAAAAGGTGCGGATCGTCCCGCTGGAGGTCATTGTCCGCAACCTCTCCGCCGGTCATTTTGCCAGTCGCTACGGTGTTGAGGAAGGTCTGGTTTTTGACGAGCCGATCGTGGAGTTCTCCTATAAAAACGACGACCTGCACGACCCTCTGCTGAACGACGACCATGCGGTTGCGTTGAAGCTGGCCACGCGGGAAGAAATCGCGCAGATCAGAACGTATGCCCTCCACGTGAACGAGGTGCTGAAGGCCCTTTTGTCGGATGCCGGCGTGACTCTGGTCGATTTCAAGCTGGAGTTTGGGAAAACAGTGGATGGGACTTTGGTTCTGGCCGACGAGATCAGCCCGGATACCTGCCGATTTTGGGACAGCAAGACCGGTGAGAAGCTGGACAAAGACCGTTTTCGCCGGGATCTCGGCGGCGTAGAGGATGCGTATCTGGAAATGCAGCGCCGCATCCTGGAAAGCTAAGATGGCCGGGATTCATGAAGAATGCGGTGTGTTCGGGATTTTCTCCCCGCAACGCACTGATTTAGCCACCCTTAGCTATTATGCCCTCTATGCCCTGCAGCACAGAGGACAGGAGAGCGCGGGAATCGCAATCAACGATGACGGCGTCTTTTCTTCCTGCCGGGATACCGGCCTGGTGGCCGAGGTGTTCTCACCGGAAAAGCTCCGGAGACTGGGCGAGGGAAATATCGCTGTCGGCCACGTCCGCTACAGTACCACCGGCTCCGACAGTAAGCGAAACATTCAGCCGCTGCTTGTCAATCACTATAAGGGGCAGATGGCCCTGGCTCACAATGGCAATCTGACGAACGCGTTTCCTCTGCGCCGTGAGCTCGAAAGCCGAGGCTCCATTTTTCACTCCACGTCAGACACCGAGGTTATTGCCTATACGATCGTCCAGGAACGTCTGTCCTCACCTTCCATTGAAGCGGCGATTTCCGCAGCGATGGATCGCCTGGAGGGAGCCTATTCGCTGGTCATTTCCTCTCCCTCCAAGCTGATAGCCGCGCGGGATCCCCACGGCTTTCGCCCGCTGTGTATGGGAAAGCTACCCGACGGCGCTGTTGTTTTTGCCTCGGAAACCTGTGCGCTGGATGCGATCGGCGCTGCCTTTGTGCGGGATGTTCTGCCCGGTGAGATCGTCACGGTCAGCGCGGACGGCATAGGCTCTGATCGCTCGCATTGCGGAAAAACAGAGAAAAAGCTGTGTGTCTTTGAATACATCTATTTTGCCCGACCCGATTCGGTCATCGACGGCGCCAGCGTTCATCTGGCCAGGCAAAGAGCCGGACGTATTCTGGCGCAAGAACATCCGGTGGAGGCCGACGTGGTGATCGGCGTTCCGGATTCCGGCCTTGACGCCGCGCTGGGCTATGCGCAGGAGAGCGGTATTCCTTACGGGATCGGTTTTATCAAGAACAAATA
>JAFSZV010000058.1 GCA_017455565.1 Clostridia bacterium | reverse complement strand
TCTCGGTCTCCAGCTTCAACAAGTCCGCCCCCAGCTTTCCGGCGAGCTGCTTTGCGGCATCCTCGGTGTTGCCCGATAAGGAATAATAAGCGACTAATCTGTTCATCGGTATCCTCCAATCGATCTGCGTACAATCTGATGATTTATTATAACAAATCTTACGAAAGGAAACAAGCCTATATGAAATGTCTTTTCAAATATCCCTGGGTCAAGCTGCCCCGGAACCGGATCCCGGCAGGCAAAGGACTCATGGGCTCCTGGATGCGCCTGGCGGCGGGAGCGCGGGAGGGCTGGCCGTCGGGCGATCAGGAATGAGAGAACTGCTGCATCAATCCATCCTGCAGCACCTGAGA
Organism: Clostridia bacterium; assembly: GCA_017455565.1. Lineage (GTDB taxonomy): Bacteria > Bacillota > Clostridia > Oscillospirales > Butyricicoccaceae > UBA4644. The sequence goes on along the minus strand of JAFSZV010000058.1, from coordinate 23,376 downwards.
GCAATTGATCCCCCGCTGATCGGCAAGGGCGGCCATCCATGCGGGAAGGGAGACGTTTTTCCGTATGGCGCGGGAGTCAATCTTGGCGCGATAGGCGAGGGTGTCGGCCACGACAAGGGAACAGGCGGAATCCGGGGAAATCGAAAGATCGCTCTGCCGGGTGGCCGCGGGGATGGAAAGACCTTCGTCTTCTGCCGTAACCAGCCAGACAGACATAGCGTCGGAGATCTGGCGGATGGCGTCGGGAAGGTCGCTTCCGGTGGAAATGCAGCCGGGAAGATCGGGAACCCGGGCATAAAACCCGGTTCCGTCTTCGATAGGGGTAAAAATCGCGGTGTAAAGATATTTCATACGTTACTCCTTTCTTGCGCACGAATCTCCTTGCGAATGTATTTCAGATCATTATCGTTGAAATCATGACGTTTCAGCGGGATCATGGCTTTGGTTTCCGAGTGGAACCAGATATCGTGATTGGCGCCGTGCCGCTTTAACACATATCCGGCGGCCTTCAGATCATTTTCTGCGATTTTTCTTGGATGCATGGCGTTCCCTCTTTACACTTTATATTATACACAATTTTACACAAAATGCAAGCCTTTTTTGCAAAGTTTTTTTGTTTTTTCAAAAAAATCCCCCGGGAGATCTCCCGAGGGATTGAAGTTACTGCCGCAAAGGCAAGTCGTTGACGGCCTCCATCAGAACATTGAGATCGCCGTTACCGCCGAGGCCATCATGGTAGCTCTTATGCATCAAATTTACATCACGATTCATTTATTTTCGCTGTTTTTCATTCGTGTTTTCAGACTCCTTTTCCATTCGCGCCGGATATAACAAAAGCCCTTGAAAACGTTGAAAATACAGCGTTTTCAAGGGTTTTTCCGTTGGTGACTCAGCGGGGATTCGAACCCCGGACACCCTGCTTAAAAGGCAGGTGCTCTGCCTGCTGAGCTACTGAGTCATATTGGCTGGGCTGGCTGGAATCGAACCAGCGAATGCCAGAGTCAAAGTCTGGTGCCTTACCGCTTGGCGACAGCCCAATATCGCCGCCCTCCGGCGTAAATAATGCGCCCGCTCCTCGGATGAGGAGCGGCACATCATCGTCGTAATGGGGTGGATGAAGGGATTCGAACCCTCGGCCTCCAGAGCCACAATCTGGCGCGCTAACCAACTGCGCCACATCCACCATCTGCTTGGCGTGCCTGGAGGGACTCGAACCCCCAACCTACTGCTTAGAAGGCAGTTGCTCTATCCTGCTGAGCTACAGGCACATACATTCCGGAAAGGACTGCGATGGGCTGACCGAACTGGAGCAGGTGATGGGAATCGAACCCACGTGTTCAGCTTGGAAGGCTGACATTCTACCATTGAACTACACCTGCGACTGTCAGACTTTCTTAAGTCAGCTTTTCAATTGTAATATGATTCCCGCCGTTTGTCAAGAGTTTTTCATAAAAGTCAATGCCTTTTCATAAAAGTCAATGCCTTTGCAGGCAAAAAATCGGTCCGCACAAGGCGGGCCGATTTTGATCTTTTACAGCCGCGCCAGATGGCGCAGGATGCCGGCCTTCGGCTTTTTGATATGATACCGCTCACACACCAGCGCCAGCAGCGCCTCGTCGGTGACAATGCAAAAAGGATCGATGGCCAGCTCGCCGGCAGCCTTTTCCAGATAGGCGATAAGAAGGTCATAATAGTCCCCCTTCTCCCCCAACTCCTTGCCCAGATCGTGCAAAAGCTTCTCGTTCAGCTTTCGCAGCGAAAACCCGGGCGCCGTCGAGCGCATCATGGCCGAAAGCTCCTGATAGGCGCGGGCCTCGTCAAAGGTCTTTTCGATATAATAGGTCTTTCCCCGAAGGCCGTAAAGCACCCGCTGGGCGTCGTAATAGCCCAAACGCAGATTGGCGCGGCTCTGTTCCTGATCAAAATTGAGGACGTTGCCCAAATCGGCGTTGGGGCTGATGGTGATGATCCCTGCGTTTTTGGGGATCCTGACCCGCCGCTCAAAGCCCACGCCGTGGAGCCGGATGGCGATGATGTCCCGATAGCCGTGGCTCAACAGGGCATGAAGGGGCAAAACGTCCTGTACGCCGCCATCGGCATAACGCTTGCCGCCCAGCCTTTCGTTTTTGAAGGCGGGAAAATAGGCGGAAGCCAGCAGCATATCGGGCAGCTCGCCCGGCTGGAGCGCACGGGCATTGAGCTCCAGCTCCTTCCTGTCCGAAAGCGAATAGGTCATGATGAAAAGCTCTACGTCGGACTGCCGGATCTTTTCCTCGTCTACCACCTGGGCGATCATCCTACGCAGCGGCTCGATATCGAATCCGCCCTCTTTCACCACGTCCCGCGCCTCTTTCAGCAGCGCCTTCAGCTCGCTGAAGCTTCGCACATCCCGCTTCATCAGGCGCTGCATCATGGCGTCGTCCACGTTCATAATCTGGGAAAACCGGATGTTGGTCCACAGCTTTTCCGCCTCTTCGCGGGCGTGCATGGCCATCATGGCGCCGTTGAGCGAGCCCACCGACGAGCCGGAAACGGCGTTGTAGCGGATGCCCGCCTCCTCCAGCGCACGCCACGCGCCCACCTGATAGGCGCCCCGGGCACCGCCGCCCTCCAAGGCGATGGCATAAGTTTTGTTGGGGTCCAGCTTGAGCTCCATCGGATCGCTCCTTTCTCCGGAAATCTGCGGTTTGCCCTTGTATTTCAACCCTTGATTTGCTACAATAAAGCAAAAGCAGGCGTCACGGCGCTTTCCCGAAACACCGGCTTTGTTTGTAATAGTATACCACATTTCCGGAGGAATGTATAGCATGCGTATGAAAAAATGGCCAGCGCTGCTGCTGGCGGCCGTGCTGCTCTTTTTGCTGGCGGCCTGCGGTCCGGCTCAGAACGCCGTATTCCCGCAGCAGCCCTCGCAGGAGCTGACGCTCCTTACCCCGGAGGAAGGCCAAAGCACGGAGCTCGTCCTCCTGCCCTCCGATCCCGCGCCATTCCCGGCGGAGCAGCCGCCGGAGACGCCCCCCGCGGAAGAAACACCCCCGGCAGAAGATCCGGCGCTGGATGAAGACGGAAGCTACACCTCCAAGGAGGATGTGGCGCTGTATCTTCACCTATACGGCCATCTCCCCTCGAATTTCATCACCAAGAAAGAGGCCGAGGCCCTGGGCTGGAGCGGCGGCACGCTGGAGCCTTATGCCCCGGGAAAATGTATCGGCGGCAGCTATTTCGGCAACTATGAGGGGCTGCTCCCCAAGAAAAAGGGCCGATCATACACGGAATGTGACATTGATACGCTGGGCAAAAAGAGCCGCGGGAGCAAGCGCATCGTATTTTCCAATGACGGTCTGGTTTATTATACCGAGGATCATTACAACAGCTTTGAACTGCTTTACGGGGAGGTGGATTGATGCGTCGGGCCAACATCGACTGTGCCGGGATCGGCAGCCGTCAGGACCTGCACGCCGCCCTGAAGGAGGCGCTGGACCTGCCGGAATACTACGGAAACAATCTGGACGCGCTGGCCGACTGTCTTTCGGATCTGTTTGAGGACACCTGTCTGATCCTCCGCCATCCCGAAAGTCTGCGGAAAACGCTTGGCGATTATGCCGACGCGCTGCTGCACGTCCTGCACCGCGCCGCGCGGGACAACCGGCATTTTGTCTTTTTGATCGTGGAAGACGCGCCAAACGCGGGAAACTGAAAAACAAGGAAAGGGGTCATCTTATGAAACTTGCCGAAGCCCTGCAGGAGCGGGCAGATCTCAACCGCCGCATCCAGCAGTTGCAAACCCGTCTGGGTAACAACGCCATCGTGCAGGAGGGCGAACGCCCTGCCGAAGATCCCCAGGATCTGCTGGACGAGCTGGACCGGGACATTGACCGGCTGGAGGAGCTCACCGCCGCCGTCAATCTCACCAACTGCCGCACCCTTTATGAGGGCGAGAGCCTGACGGCCCTTATCGCCCGTCGCGACTGTCTCAGGCTGCGTCTGGGCATTTTGCGGGACTTTATCGCTCAAGCCAGCCAAACCACGCGCCGGGCCAGAGGCTCGGAAATCCGCGTGCTCAGCACCGTCAACGTCAAGAATTTGCAGCGGGAAACGGATGAGCTGTCCCGGGATCTGCGTCTGCTGGACAACGCCATTCAGGCCACCAACTGGTCGACCGAGCTGTAATATCAAGCGGCGCTTGCCGCAGCGCGTAGTCTTTGGAGCGAACGCAAACCCCTACGCAGGCCGGGGGGATATAAATCGGCGTGCACCTGATAATGGTGCGCCGCGGGGCCGGCGCAGGGTTCGAATCCCTGTTTACCGTAACGCCCCCATCGCGTACGAACGCATTGTTTTTGCGTATTGTTATTCCCATGCGTTGACCAAAGACGAGGGTGGGACCGGGGAAAGCAGAATAACAAGAGCTCCGGCGCGTAACGCGCCGGAGCTCTTTATGCACAAATTAATAATCGTAATGGAACTTTTCGCGGATCAGCTTCCACAAAAGATCGTAGCAGAGGCCGCCCTCTTTCGTCCGGTAATAGAAGGGATCCTTCCGCACAGTGTTGCTGTCCTCCAAAATCAGGCGGGCCAGCTCGTTGCCCTTTTCATCCAAAAAGACCATTCGGAAGCGGTAGCCCATCTCGATGAAAGAGATGCCGTCCTTTCCCCTGACCTTTTTGAACGAATGGCTCTGGACATTTTCCACGATCTCGGAGATGAGCTTTGGATCGGTCACATCCATCTGATAGCCGGTGTGCCCGTCAAACAGGTCGATGGTCTTCACCTTCTCCGGATCGAGCCCCCGCAGAAAATGCACCGGCAGGATATACCACAGCACGATCACAAGCAGAATGGCGGGTAAGATTAGATGCTTGGCGTTTTTCAGAATCAGTCGAACGGCTTTCATAACGGCGATTCTCCCTTCTTCCGGCGGTCAAACCACCTGGAAAAGATAGAATTTCAAATAATCGGTTTCGGGAACACTCCATAAAATGGGATGATCAGGCGCCTGCTGGCGCATCTCGATCTGCCGCAGGGCGACGCCCGCGTCGGCTGCGGCGGCGCGCAGCATGGCTTCAAACCGCTGGGCGGGCATAAAATGGCTGCAGGAGGCCGTGGCCAGATAGCCTCCCCGGGGCAGCAGCTTCATGGCGCGGAGATTGATCTCTTTATAACCCTTTTCCGCGCTGCCCGCCGTCTTGCGGGATTTGGTGAAGGCGGGAGGATCGAGGATGATGAGATCATAGGGTTTCTGCCCGCCGCATTCCGCTTCCAGCCGGGGCAAAAGGTCGAACACGTCGGCGGTAAGAAAATCCATCCGGTTTTCAAGGCCGTTGCGCCGGGCGTTGGCCCGGGCCATCTCGATAGCCGAGGCGCTGACGTCCACGGCGGTGACGTGCGCTGCGCCTCCCATAGCGGCGTTAAGGGCAAACGAACCGGTGTGTGTAAAGCAATCCAGCACCCGCTTGCCCCGGGCCAGCTTTGCCACCGCAAGGCGGTTATATTTCTGATCTAAGAAAAATCCGGTCTTTTGCCCGTTTTCTACATCAACGCTGTAAAAAATGCCGTTCTCGCAGATCTCGGTGACGGGGCTTTCGGGAAGCGGGCGATCCTCCAGCGGAAACCAGCCTTTGCCCTGCTCCAGCCCCTCCAGCTCCCGCAGGGGGACGTCGTTGCGCTCAAAGATGCCCGCGATCCGCTGTCCGTCGGCCCCCAGTACCCGCACCAGCAACGGGAAGATCAGCGGCTTGAGCCGCTCCATCCCAAACGAAAGGGTCTGGGTCACCAAAAGATCGGAAAATCGATCCACCGTCAGGCCGGGGAATCCGTCGGCCTCACCGAAAACCAAGCGGCAGCAGGACGTGTCATTCCCCATCACGGTTTTGCGGTAATCCCACGCATACTGCACCCGCCTGCGCCAGAAGGCCTCGTCAAAGCGGTCGTTGGCGTTGCGGGACAGCAGCCGCAGGCGGATCCTGCTCTCGCGGCTGACCAGACCGGTGCCCAGATACTTTCCCTTTTCCGAAAGGGCGTCGGCAAGGGCGCCGTTTTCGGCCTTGCCCTCTTCCCGCAGGACCTCTGTCTCATAAATCCAGGGATGGCCGTTCTCCACCCAGCGCGTGCCCTTTGACGTGATGATGAACCGGGGATATGCCCGCTGCTGCTTCATGCTGAGATCAACCTCCCTGAGAATTGATCTTCATTTTACCACAAGATCCGATCAGAAACAAGGTGTTCCCCGCTTTTTCCCGAAAAAGTCCCGGCCGTCCCGTTTGTGCGCGGTTAAAAACCCGGTAGCAGACGGAATTCTTCCGCGAACCCTCTTGACAGCATAATACTGTTGTGATATGATTTTGATATCAAAATCGTTGGAGGAATACGATATGAACGAAAAAAACCTGAACAACCGGAAAAACGGACTCCCCCTGCTGCTTTTGTTCCTACTGCTGCATCTCGCCTCTGGGGCGGGCATCATCATCGGCGGCGTCAACGGGTGGATCCCCCTGATCATCGTTTGCGCTGTGCTCTTTGCCGCCGTGTTCTTCCTGTATCCCGGGCTCAAGGTGCTCAAGCCGCAGGAAGCGCTGGTGCTCACCCTCTTCGGCAACTACATCGGCACGCTGCGGGGCGAGGGCTTTTACTGGGTCAACCCCTTCTGCACCTCGGTAAATCCCGCCGCCAAAACCAGGCTCAACCAGTCGGGCGACGTGGACGACAGCGGCCAGAAATCTATCGTGCTCAGCGCCCAAGGCGCCGCTGTATCCTCCGAACTGTCCAGCAACAAAATTTCACTGAAGATCATGACGCTGAACAACTCCCGCCAGAAGATCAACGACTGTCTGGGCAATCCTGTGGAGATCGGCATCGCCGTCATGTGGCGGGTGGTTGACACTGCAAAGGCCGTTTTCAACGTGGACAATTACAAGGAATACCTTTCCCTGCAGTGCGACAGCGCCTTGCGGAACATCGTCCGCATCTATCCCTACGACGTGGCGCAGAATGTGGATACCACCGGCGACGGCGTGGCCGACGAAGGCAGCCTCCGCGGCTCCAGCGAGATCGTGGCCCAGCGCATCCGCGACGAGATCCAGGGCAAAGTCGCGGAGGCCGGTCTTGAAATTATCGAGGCCCGCATCACCTATCTGGCCTACGCTCCCGAGATCGCCGCGGTCATGCTGCAGCGTCAGCAGGCCTCCGCCATTATCGACGCAAGAAAGATGATCGTGGACGGCGCCGTGGGTATGGTGGAAATGGCGCTGGACCGCCTGAAGGCGAACAGCGTCGTCGACCTGGACGAAGAGCGCAAGGCCGCCATGGTCTCGAACCTGCTGGTGGTGCTCTGCGGCAACCAGAACGCCCAGCCGGTCGTCAACTCCGGCAGCCTGTATTGACCCGTGGATACCCGTGTTTCAACCCTCTCCATGGTCTTCATCGCATCAGTTTGGATGAATTATATTAAAAGGAGCTTTGAAAATGACGGAAATGGATACCCGTGTTCCAACCCTCTCCATAGTCTTCATGGGGGTCTCGCTCGTAATGAGCATCGCAATCCCGCTGATCCTGTTTCTCTATTTCCGCAAGCGGCGGCATTGTGATTTTCAGCCCTTTTTTACGGGCTGTCTGGTGTTTTTGCTGTTCGCCCTTGTGCTGGAGGCCTTTGTACACCGGCTGGTGCTGGGCTCGGCCGTGGGCGGCACGATCCGGGAAAGCACGCTTTTATACGCCCTGTACGGCGGCCTGATGGCCGGACTGTTTGAAGAGACCGGGCGGTATCTGGCCTTTTCTACGGTGCTGAAGAAATACCGCGGAAACGACGAAAACGCCCTGATGTACGGCGCCGGACACGGCGGCTTTGAGGTGCTGATCGTTCTGGGGCTGAGCATGGTGAGCAATCTTTCCCTTGCCGTGCTCATCAACGCCGGCAATCTGGATCAGATCACCGGCCCTCTCAGCGGCGACACGCTGGCGCAGGTCGAAGCCGCTATTTCCACACTGACCTCCACCGCGCCTCCCGTTTTTCTGGCAGGGATCGTGGAACGAATCTTTGCCGTAGCGGTCCATCTGGCGCTTTCCGTTCCGGTCTGGTTTGCCGTTAAGAAACGCCGGCCCCTGCTCTATGTGCTTGCCATCCTGCTGCACGCCCTTTTGGATGGGTTTGTTGTGATCCTGTCCGGCAAGATCTCGATCTGGGTGCTGGAGGGCTGCGTCGGCCTGATGGCCCTGCTGACCATTGTGATTGCCGCGGCGATCTGGAAAAAATACGCCCGCAAACAGGAAGAGACCAGGGCGGAAGTATGAAAAAGCACGGGAAAAAGATGGTGGCCCCCATCGTGATCACGGCGCTCATCCTGCTGTATTACGCCGCCATGGGCTGCGTTATTCTGCTTTTGCCGGGGATGAAGACCTGGCTGCGTCTGGCGCTCGTCGCCGTGCCGCTGATTCCCTGCTGCGTCATCCTGTATGTGATGATCCAGCGGATCGGCGAGATCAAAAAGGGCGAAGAAGACGACCTGGATCAATATTGACAACGACTACAAGGAGGATGTATCATGCTGATCGTAACCACCGAAACCATCACCGGAAAAGAGCTGGAAATGCTGGGTCTGGTGAAGGGCAGCACCATTCAAACCAAGAATATCGGCCGCGATATCACCCAGGGCTTCAAGACGCTGGTGGGCGGCGAGCTCACCGCTTATAACGAAATGATGAACGAGGCCCGTGCGCTGGCCACCAAGCGGATGGTAGCGGAGGCCGAAGCGCTGGGGGCCGACGCTATCGTCTGTGTGCGGTATGCCTCTTCCGCCGTGATGCAGGGCGCGGCCGAGGTCATCGCCTTTGGCACTGCTGTCCGCTTCCGTGCGTAATTCCATAACTGACAGCAAAAAACAGGTTCCCCTGCGCCTGTCTCCCAAGCTGTACGACGCCATCGCCGCTTGGGCGGAAGACGACTTCCGCTCGGTGAACGGGCAGATTGAATATCTACTCTCGGAATGTGTCCGTCAACGGAAAAAGAACGGCAAATACGTGGGCGAAGAAATCGACGTCCCGCCTGAGCTGGACGTTTGATAAGGAGGGCTTATGCGGCTTAAAATCGGAATGACCCGGGCCGAGCGCGAAGCGTATTGCGGCGTGCGGGAAACGGTTTTTCAGCATATCCTGAATCTGCTCTCTCCCCTTTTGCTGCTGGCGGCCATTTTGACCATCGCCCTGCGGTGGCACGCGCTGCCCCAGCGCATCCCCACCCACTACGACTTTGCCGGCAATGTCACCGGCTACGGCGGCCGGGGCACGCTGCTACTCATGCCCGTCATCGGCCTGATGACCGACCTGACCATCGGCCTCTGCTGGCGGTTTCCCAAAGGATGGAGCATGGGCATTCAAAAAACGCCCCGCAACGCGCCCTTCCTTTATCACGCCGCCCGCAATATGATCGCAGAGCTGCGGCTGTGTCTGGCGCTGTATTTTTCCGTTTCCGCTCTTTGGGAATGCTTCGCGCCGGAAAAAAGCTTATCCTGGCTTGCCTGGGGCTGGGTGTTGTTCCTTTTGCCGCTGATCCCTTATATCATCCGGCTGACACGGATCAAACGGATCTGAAACGCCTTATTTTTCCTAAAAAACGCCCTTCCGGGCGTTTTTTTCGTCTGTTTTCGGCAGAAGCGCGGCCGAATGCTTGACCCCGATCCGGCCGGTCTGCTATAATAGCTGTAAAAGATTGGAACCCTTGACGAAAAAGGAGGCGCGCATGAAAAAGCTCTGTCTGCTCACGGGCGCCACAGGACATCTGGGGAGCGTCTTGCTTTCCCGCCTGACCGCCTGCGGCGCCCGCGTCCGTGCGCTGGTCCTGCCGGAGGAAGCCGCCTTTCTCCCGCCGGAGGTGCCGTATACCGTGGGAAACGTGACCTACCCTGACAGCCTGATCCCCTTTTTTGAAACGGATGGCTATGACACGGTGACGCTGATCCACTGCGCCGCCGTCGTTACCATCGCTTCCCGTCCCCACCCTGGACTGTGGCGGATCAATGTAGGCGGAACGGAAAACGTTCTGCGGGCGGCAAAACGCACTGGAGTGGCGCGCATGATCTACGTCAGTTCGGTGACGTGCGCGACGTGGCGAAAGGGATCCTTCTCTGTGAGAAGCGTGGCCGCCCCGGCGAATGCTATATCCTCAGCGGTCAATATACCGCAATCCGGGATCTGATGCGCTTTGCCTGCGAAGCGGCGGGGCGACGTCCGCCGAAGGGCGTGCTTCCCACATGGACGGCGCGGCTGGCCGCTCCTGCGGCAGAATGGGCCGCGGCGCTGTCCGGCCGCAAAAGGCCCCTGCTGACCCCGTATTCTGTGGACGTTCTTCAGGCCAATGCCCGTTTTTCCCACGAAAAAGCCAGCCGCGCGCTGGGCTATTGCCCGCGGAGCGTTGCCGATTCCGTGCGGGATACGGTGCTGCTGTGACAACAAACAAGAGCAGGCGTTGCCTGCTCTCCTGCTCTTTTACGTTGTTTCTCCAATCATTTTCCCGGCAGAAAGGCCGACACATCCAGCACGGTGGAAAGCTCCACCAGAATGGGATCGAGCCCGCCGCCGTAGGTGGTGCGGATGTCGTGGAAACTGTCCACGGGATGATCCTGCTCCGCCGGCAGCATGATCTGGGCCGAGGTGCCGCCGCCCTCATTGCTCATCAGAATGAAACGGCCGCCGTGCTTTTCGGCAAAGGCGCGGGTAAGGGCAAGGCCGAAGCCCACGCCGCTGCTTCCCGTTTTCAACGGATCCAACTCGTCGTATTTCCGGAACACGCTGCCCAGCACCTCGCTCTGGATGCCGTTGCCCCCGTCGGTGACGGAAAAAACGATCTCACTGTCCCGCCGCTTGAGCGACAAAACGATGCTCCCGCCATCGGGCTGGGCCGCCATGGCGTTGGAGATCAGGTGCAAAAGCATCCGTCTGGTCTTTTCCCGGTCGATCCGGGCAATCATCGGGGCTTCCGGCAGACGGGTTGTAAAGCTGATTCCCTTTTCAGCGCAAAGCGGCTCTGCCCGACGGGCAAGCCCATTGCACAGGGCGGTGAGATCCTCGTCGCTGTAAAACAGCTCCAGATATCCGTTTTCCACGGCGGCGCAATCCTCCAGATCCCGCGCCATTCGGATAAAGCGGTAGATCCCCCGCTTGATAAGCGCCGTTTCCCTGCTGCCCCGCTCCTGCTCCAGCTTCTGCACCGTGGGCAGCATCAGCGAAAGCTCGCGGTTGATCTCACGGGACAGATAACGCGAAGCGTTCATGGTGATAAACACGCCGCCCTTTTGCGACATGGGGAACAGCTCGATGCGGATATTGCCCTCCATGGGCGCCGCGGCGCAGGAAAAACGATGCCCCCGCAGGGTACATTCAAACTCGGTCTCGCGGCCGGCCTGGACCTCACTGATCAAACGGGCCACCGCACGATCCTCCATCAGGTCGTTCAGGTTGCGGCCCGAAAGATCCTCCTCCAGCAGCATCCTGAGCCCGCCGGAGGTATATAGGATCCTGCCAGAGGCGCTGCACAAAAGCAGCATCCCCGTCAGCGCCGTTTCCGGGAAGCGGGTCAGTTCGGCATTATCCTGTTCCGTCATGGGCAAGCGCTCCTTTCAGGTCGATCCGGTTTTGTTCCAAAATAGTTACTAACGTTATACCATTATTTCGGTGTTTTGTCAATTTGCGACCGTTTTTTCCTTTTGCGGCTTTTATGCAAAACGGCAAAAGGAAGCCCGATTTGCGGGGTTGCTTTTGTCGGATGCTTTGGTTATAATAAAACCAGTACAGGCTGCGATCCATGGCGGATCTCGCAAATACAGAGATGGAGGCAATTATCATGATCAACGTTGGCATCAATGGATTCGGACGCATCGGCCGTCTGATCCTCCGCGAGGGCATCAAACGCGGCAACATTAATTTTGTCGGCATCAACGGCCATCGGATGGATCCGGATTACATGGCCTATATGCTCCGGCACGACACTGTTCACGGCGCGCCCGATTTTGACGTTTCCTATGATGAAGACGAGCTCATCGTCAACGGTAAGCACATCATGGTCATCAAGGGCGACGACCCCGCCGAGAATCCCTGGAAAGAGCTTGGCGCGGAATACATCATCGAATCCACCGGCAAGTTCAAGACCATTGAAGACGCCAGCGCCCACATCAAGGCCGGCGCGAAAAAAGTCATCATCACCGCCCCCAGCAGCGACGCTCCCATGTTTGTCATGGGCGTCAACCACGACAGCTATACTTCTGATATGACCGTGGTGAGCAACGCCTCCTGCACCACCAACTGTCTGGCCCCCATCGCCAAGGTTCTCAACGACACCTTTGGCATCCGGGACGGCCTGATGACCACCATCCATTCCGCCACTGCCTCCCAGAAGGTGGTAGATGGCTCGTCCAACAAGGATTGGCGCGGCGGCCGCGCTGCCTTTGGCAACATCATTCCCTCCTCCACCGGCGCCGCCAAGGCCGTGGGCAAAGTCATCCCCGCGCTGAAGGGAAAGCTCACCGGCATGTCCTTCCGCATCCCCCTGCTGGACGTTTCCTGCGTGGATCTGACGGTCAATCTGGCCAAACCCGCCACCTATGCGGAGATCTGCGCCGCCATGAAGCGGGCCTCGGAAGAGGGCGTGCTCAAGGGCATCTTGGGCTATACCGATGAGGACGTGGTTTCCAGCGATTTCATCTCCGAGCCCCGGGCCAGCGTGTTCGACGCTAAGGCCGGCATCGCCCTTACCGACACCTTTGTCAAGGTGGTTGCCTGGTACGACAACGAATACGGCTACAGCTCCAACACCGTGAATCTGTTGGAATATATGGCGAAAAAAGACCACGAATAATTTCGTTTTGAGGGCCGCTGCCAGAGGCAGCGGCCCTTTTATTGTGCCGTTTCTTTTGGAAACTATCAAAAACAAGTGTTGGCGGATCTGGAAAAGGTTTCTATCGTGCCGTGGCATACCGCGCCCTTTTCCCCGGTTTTCCGGCACCGGCAAAAGGGCTTTTTCCGCTCTGAACGGCTTTTCGGCTGTTTCCCGGCGGAATAAATGCAAAATCCAAAATATTTTTCTGGAAATTCTTCCGGAAATGATGTAAAATATATATTGAATGCATATGCCCTTCCGCAAGAGGGCCTTGATCCGCGGGTCTGCCGCGGGACCATCAAAACAGGGAGTCTTATTTCACCATGTTTGAGTTTGTCAACGAGCAGAATCTGCCTCAGTTTGAGGCGTTTGTCCAAAGCCACCCCAAGGGGCATTTCCTGCAATCCCACGACTGGACGCCCGTGAAGAGCGACTGGAAGTGGGAGGGCATCCTTTGCCGGAACGAAGCGGGCGAGATCACCGGAGCCATGAGCGTTTTGCTGCGCCGGATGCCCGGCGTCCCCTATCGGATGATGTACGCCGCCCGCGGCCCCGTCTGCGACATCCACGACGCCGACACCCTGCGGGAGCTCACCCAGGGTGCCGCCGTGCTGGCAAAAAAATATAAGGCTTACGCCCTGCGTATTGACCCCGACGTGCCCAGCAGCGACACGAGCTTTATCGACATCATGAAATCGCTGGGCTATGTCCATCATCCCGGCGACAAGGATTTCAACGGAATCCAGCCCTGCTACGTCTTCCGTCTGAACGTCAAGGACAAGACCGAGGACGAGCTTTTGGCCGCTTTCCATTCCAAGACCCGTTACAATCTCCGCCTCAGCGCCCGCAAGGGCGTGACCGTGCACCTCTGCGGCAAGGAAATGTTGCCGGATTTCGCCCGGCTGATGCAGGAAACCGGCAACCGCGACGGCTTTATTACCCGTCCGCAATCGTACTTTGAGACCATGATGGACGCGCTGGGCGAAAGCGCCCGCCTGTATATGGCCTTTTGGGAGGCCAGGCCCATCGCCGGAACGCTGGCCGTCCATTACGGCAACAAGGTCTGGTATCTCTACGGTGCCTCCTCCAACCAGCACCGCAACGTGATGCCCAACTACCAGCTCCAATGGGAGATGATCCGCTGGGCGCTGGAGACCGGTGCCGACATCTATGATTTCCGCGGCGTTTCCGGCGACCTGACACCGGACAACCCACTTTACGGGCTCTACCTGTTCAAAAAGGGCTTCGGCGGCGAACTGGTGGAGTTTTGCGGTGAGTTTGAGATGATATACAACAAGGCCGCCGATCTACTGGTGAACAAGGTGCTGAGCGTCGCCCGCGCCCTGCGCCGCAAGATCAAAATGTTGGCCCATCGGGACGAAGAGCGGCAGCATAAAAACGCCGTTTCGGCCCGGGGCGCAAACGCCCAGGCCAAAGAGCAACCGGAAGAAAAGAAAGACTGACCGGATCGAACGGTCGCGCTGTGGGAGGGATAGGAATGAAAGCATTGCTGGTGGAAAAAAGCAGGATCCTCAACAACATCCAGCTCATCAAGACTGCGGCTGGCGAGGCGCAGGTCATCGCCGTCCTTAAGGTCAACGCCTACGGGCTGGGGCTGAGGGAGATGGCCGGGCTGTGCCGGGAAGCGGGCATCCGCCGTTTCGCCGTCACCGAGCCCGAGGATGCCGTCCGTCTGCGGGACTGGGGCTTTATGGAGGAGGAGATCCTTGTGCTTCGCTCCACCGCCTGTCAGGAGGATATCAAGCTGATCCTTCAGGCGGGCGCCACCGCCACCGTCGGCTCCTATGACGCGGCGCTGGCCCTCAATGGGATTGCCGAGAGCCAAGGAGTCGTCTGCGATGTGCACATCAAGGTGGACACCGGCATGGGACGCTATGGCTTCATGCCCACCGAGATCGACCGGATCCTCAGCGTTTACCGCTATCTGGGCAACCTCAGCGTCACTGGCACCTATACGCATTACGCCAACGCCTTCCGCAGCAAGAAGAAAACTCAGGCCCAATACGAAACCTTCCTCTCGGTGGTGGAAAAGATCCGCACGGCAGGCTATGAGCCCGGTATGCTCCATGCCTCCAACTCCGAAGCCTTCTTCGGCTGCAAAATGCCCAATATGGACGCCGTCCGCATCGGCTCGGCGCTGGGCGGGCGGGTGATCTCCAAGGGCGATTTCGGTCTGCAGAAGACCGGACGGCTGGCAAGCGAGATCATCG
Source organism: Clostridia bacterium (assembly GCA_017455565.1). Classification (GTDB taxonomy): domain Bacteria; phylum Bacillota; class Clostridia; order Oscillospirales; family Butyricicoccaceae; genus UBA4644. The sequence goes on along the minus strand of JAFSZV010000058.1, from coordinate 8,283 downwards.
AAGTCCGCTGGCTGCCCAAGGGGGCCGCCGTGGGCTATGGCAGCGCCTATGTCACGAAGCATCCCACCCGCATCGCCGTCGTTCCCGTCGGCTCGGCCGACGGATTCACCATTGAAAAGGCGCGGACGGATTTTCGCTTCCGCAACTGTCTCCGGGCCGCGCTGGCCGCCGTCAGGAGCTTTTTCCGCCACCGGACGCCCACCGTCAGCATCGGCGGCAAGCGGGCCCCCGTGGTGGGACATGTGGGCATTGGCCACATCACCGTGGACGTGACCAATCTGGAATGCGGCCCCGGGACGCAGGTGCTGATCGACGTGGCCCCCATGTTCGTTCCCTCCGTGATTCCCCGTCAGTACGTGGATTAACGGCATGATTTTCGAAAGCGGATGCATATGGATGTTTGCAGGCGGCCGCTTTTAGACGATCCCGAAGGAAGGGAGGATTTTTCTATGAAAATGGTTCTCGGTATTCTCAACACCGACGACGCGCCATCTGCCATGCAGGCGCTGACTAAGGCGGGCTTTTTCATTACCAAGCTTAGCACCACCGGCGGCTTTCTGCGGGCCGGAAACGTCACCATCCTGGTAGGTGTGGAGGACGAAAAGGTGCAGGAAGTCATCGACATCATCCACGAACACGCCCACAGCCGTACCCAGCTCATGCCCACCACCTCGGAAGCGGGGGTCGGCTTCTTCCCCACCATGCCCGTACAGGTTCGAGTGGGCGGTGCCACCATCTTTGTGCTGGACGTGGATCAGTTCCTCAAATTCTGATGCGGCTTCCTCATCTGCTCGGAAACGAGGCGCTGAAAACTGCGCTGGCCGATCTCCCCCCCGGCGGGCTGGGCTCCGCCGTGCTGCTGGACGGCCCCGCCGGCATCGGCAAGCGCACCGCCGCCCGTGATCTGGTCCAGGCGCTTTTGTGCCGGGAGAAAACCGGACCCTGCGGCGTATGCCCTGCCTGCCGGCGCGTGGCGGCGGGCAGCCATCCGGATCTGTTCTGGCTGGAGGAAGCAGAACCTGGCAAGGGCGTCAGGCTGGAACAGGTCCGCGCCATGCGGGCCCGGAGCTTTCTCAGTCCCAGCGAGGCCCCCTTTCAGATCTTTGTGATCCCCCGTGCGGACAAGCTCAACACCGCCTCGCAGAACGCACTGCTGAAGGTGTTGGAGGAGCCGGTCTCCGCCCTTTTTCTGCTGCTGTGCGAAAACCGGGAGTCCATGCTCCAGACCGTGCGCTCCCGCTGCAAAACCTTCCGGCTGGCGCCGCTGCCCCCGCCCCTTTTGGAGCAGGCCCTGCGGGCCCGCACCGGCGCTTCCGGTGAAGACGTCCGTTCGGCTGCCGCCCGGTCGGCCGGGCTTCTGGGCCGAGGGCTGGAGATCCTCGCCGGGCAGGAGCCCGCTTCCCGCAGGCTGGCGCTGCAGTTCTGCGCCTCGCTACGGCAGGGCGAGCTGGATACTTATGCCGTCTGTCTCAAGCTGGGAAAGCTCTCGCGGGAGGAATACGGCGATTTTTGTGACGAAAGCTGCCGCCTGCTCACCGAGGCCGCGGTCAAAACGGGCAGCGGGCGGTTTTTGGATCTGTTTGAATATTTGGAAAAGCAACGGGCCATGCTGCCGCAGAACCCGTCCGTAACGGCGCTTTGCAGCGCGCTGGCGGCTTTTTGCGGCGCGGCCTGACGGAGGTATTATGACAGAAGTGATCGGCGTCCGATTCAAAAAGGTCGGAAAAGTGTATTATTTTGATCCCCATGGCATTTCGGTGGAAAAAGACATGCCCGTGGTAGTGGAAACCTCGCGTGGCATGGAATACGGCGAGGTCGCCATGGCAAACGCCCAGGTGGAGGATGAAAAAATCATTCAACCCTTAAAGCGCATGATCCGCATTGCTACCGACGCGGACAAAAAGATCGCAGAAGAAAACGCCCGCTTTGAGCAGGACGCCTTCCACATCTGCGAGGAAAAGATCGCCAAGCATCAGCTCGATATGAAGCTGGTGACGGTGGAATATACCTTTGACCACAGCAAGCTGCTCTTTTATTTCAGCGCCGACGGGCGCGTGGATTTCCGCGAGCTGGTCAAGGATCTGGCGAGCGTTTTCCGCACCCGGATCGAGCTGCGGCAGATCGGCGTCCGCGACGAGGCGAAGATGATCGGCGGTCTGGGCATTTGCGGACGGCCGCTGTGCTGCGGCGCTTTTTTGAAGGATTTCCAGCCGGTATCCATCAACATGGCCAAGGACCAGGGACTTTCGCTTAACCCCACCAAGATCTCGGGCACCTGCGGACGGCTGATGTGCTGCCTGAAATACGAAAGCGAAGCCTATCAGGATATGATCCGTCAGACGCCCCCCGCGGACAGTCTGGTGGACACGCCCTATGGCCGCGGGACGGTGATGGATTCGTCCCTTTTACGGGGCACTTGCCGGGTACGGATGCAGAACAATCCCGATTCGCCCATGACCCTCTCCTGCGAAGAGTGTCGCATCCTGCGGCGCGGGCGTGACAAGGGCGACCCTCTGCCCGAGCTGCCGCCGTCTCCCGCTTTTGAGCAAAGCAAGCCGTTGCGGGAAACGCTGGAGCCGCTGGACGCGCCCGATGCGGAGCGCACGCAGGCCCCCCGGCGCGATCGTTCTTCCCGTCCCCAAAACAGGCATCCGAAGCGGGATAACGCCCCCGCCGATCCCGCTGGCGACAGACAAAACGCCGCGCGGTCCGGCGGAAAGGGCTCATTCAAAAAGCGCGCCCCCCGTTCGGAACAGTCCAGGTCCGGCAAAGAACACGCAGGCGAGGCCGCTTCTTCCGAAAAGCAGGGTCAGAACCGCAAGCGCCGCTATCGCGGCGACAAACGCTGCGGCGCCAAACGTGAAGGCGGCAAGCCCGCTCAGTCCTCTTCCGCCGAATAAGCGCGCTCCCCCGGCGGGTTCTTTTTGCCGGGGGAGTTTTTTGTGAGGTTTTATGGAACGTGTGAAACAGGCCTTTGAGCCCTCGTTTTTGCGGCGGGTCTTTGGAACGGCGCTTCCCATTGCCGCCCAGTTTTTCATCGCCTCCGCCGTCAATCTCATCGACGTGGTAATGATCGGGCGGCTGGGCGAAGATTCAGTGGCCGCCGCCGGCGCCGCCAACCAAATCTTTTTTCTGTTGACGCTGATGCTCTTCGGCATCAATTCCGGCGGGTCGGTCTTCCTCTCGCAATTCTGGGGGACGCAGGATCTGCGCAACGTGCGCCGCACCATGGGGATGATGTATGCCCTGGGCGCCGCGCTGACGGCGATTTTTACCGCTGGCGCGCTTCTGGCGCCCCAGTTTCTGGTGAGCTTTTATGTCCACGAGCCCAGCCCCATCGCGCTGGGCGCCGATTATCTGTGGATCGTGGGCCTCAGCTATCCTGTGACGGCGGTGAGCATGATTTTGGCCATGGTGTGCCGCTGCACCGGAGACGTCAGCCTGCCCACCCGAGCCAGTATGCTGTCCATCGTCATCAATGTGGGCGGCAACGCCCTGCTGATTTATGGTTTACTGGGGTTTCCCGCCCTGGGATTAAGGGGCGCGGCCATTGCCACCGCGCTGGCCCGCACGGCGGAATGCCTGGTGCTGGTGGTCACGATCTACCGGAAAAAGCTGCCCGCGGCGGCCCGATTGCGGGAACTGTTTGACATTGATCGAGCGTTTATCCAAAAATACGCCAGAACCGCCGCGCCGGTTCTGCTCAACGAGATCCTGTGGAGCGTTGGCGCGTCGCTGTATTCCGTAGCCTACGGGATGCTGGGCACGGCGGCGCTGGCAGCCGTACAGATCGCCAACACCGCCATCCAACTTGTGTTTGTCTTTACCCGCGGTCTGAGCAGCGCCTGCGGCATCTTTATCGGGCGGCTGGTGGGCGCGGGCGATCGGGAGAGCGCCATCGACCACAGCCACCGCTTTGCCCTGCTGATGCCGGCAGCGGGGTTGTGCACCGGAGTTCTGATGGCGGCCGTTCATCCGCTGATCCTTTCCCTTTATCATGTTTCTGCAGAGACAATCCGCCTGGCGCAGACGCTGATTTTGATCCAGTCAGCTCAGCTTGCCTGTAAGGCTTTGGCCATGTGTCTGGTGGTGGCAGTCTTTCGCGCCGGAGGCGACACGCTGTTCGCCTGTCTGCTGGACACGGGCACGGTATGGCTGGCGGGCGTGCCGCTGGCCTTTCTGGGCGTCTTTCTGGGCGCGCCGCTGTGGGGCGTATGCCTGCTGATCTTTTCCGATGACGTGGCCAAGGTGATTCTCGGACTGATCCATCTAAAAAAGGAACGCTGGATCAAAAATGTCTCGGCCCAACTGCAATAAATCCTGTTTTCGCGGCTGAAAGCAAAAAACAGTGTGGTCTTTTGACCGCACTGTTTTCTTTTTCGTTTGCGTTATTTCACAATTCTGGGCGGCAGTAGCGACAGGCCCGTGGGAACGGCAAACCGGATCTTTTGATCCGCCACCCGCAGGGTGGTGCGGGCCGCCCGGGCAATCTCGCCATCCAGATTGATGACCATTTCCTTTCCCTTTTTGTGATAAACGGTCACTTCCTTTGCCCGCAGATGCCGGATGTATTGCGGCAGGCTGCGATGCTGCCCTTCCTTATAAGCGCCGATGACCCGGGCCGCCGTCAAAAGGTCCACCGCTTTCACCAGAAGCACATCCAGCAGCCTGTCGGTGGGGTCGGCCTCGGGAACAGGATTGGCGCCGCCACCGTAATAGCGGCCGTTTCCTGCCAGCACCAACGTATATTCCCCGTCGAAGCACTGTCCGTCCACCTCGACGCCGTAGGGCTCGTGCAGGCCGCGGATCAGGTTTTCCACCGTGGAGATGTTATAGGCCGCCGCGCCCCGCAAAGCCGGGATGCGCTTATACTTCTGCATCCCGCCGGCGATGCGGGCATCCACGCCAATGCTGAATACATTGAGGCAGAAGCCGCAATCCGATTGGATATAATCCAATTCCAGCTCTTTGCCGCGCATCAGCCGTTCCAGATCGAGAAAGGCGCTTTTGTCCGCGGCGAACAGCCGGATAAAATCGTTCCCGCTGCCGATGGGATAGGAGGTGACGGAGGCATTCTCCAGTCCCGCCACCCCGGCGGCCGCCTCATTCAGCGTCCCGTCGCCGCCGCAGGCATAAAAACGCAGGGCTCTTCCCCCGTATTCCTCCGCCTTTTCCCGCACCATCTCGGTTGCGTGGCGGGGATATTCCGTGGTGAGGATCTCATAGTCCGCGCCAAGCCTGCGGGCGGCGGCGCTGATGCCCGCCGCGGCGGAATTGGTCCCATCCCGCCTGCCAGCAGCGGGGTTGATGATAAAAATATGCTTTCGGTCTTTCATTCCCGGTTTACCCCTTGAAATACATATACAGGTTGCAGCGAATCATGCCGTTATACAGCTTGCGCCGCTTGTCCGACCGGTGGCCAAAATGCTCCTCGAACCGCTCGTCGGAAGAGATGATATACCGCTTCACCCCGCTGTCCGCCATGGCGCGGCCCAGCAAGCCGTAAAGCGTCCATGCTTCCTTCTGCTCCAGCATCCGCACGCCGTAGGGCGGGTTTGCCATCATCACGCCCGTGCGGGCGCGCCAGTCGATCTTCAGCGCGTCCTGCACGGCATAGTCCATGCAATCTCCCACGCCGGCCCGGACTGCGTTTTCCCGGGTGAGACGGACACAGTTGGGGTCTTTGTCAGAGGCCAAGATCGGCAGCTTTTCGTGCCGTTCCGCCGCGACAGCCGCCTCCTTCTGCCGCAAAAAGGCTGCGGCAAAGGCGTCGTTCCAATGGACGGCGTCAAAATCCCGGCGTGCGCCGGGCGCGATGTTCAGCGCCGTCTGCGCCGCCTCAATGACGATGGTGCCGCTGCCGCAGAAGGGGTCGATCAGTTCCTCCCTCCCCTTCCAGCGGGCCACCTTGACGATGGAGGCCGCCAGCGTTTCCCGCAGGGTGGCGCCGTTTTGCTCCAACTTATAACCCCGTTTGTAAAGGGGCGTGCCGGTGGTGTCCAGATAGATCTCGCAACGGTCGTTCATCAGGCTGAACTGGATTTGGTGCCTGGCCCCATCCTCCCGTAGCCAATCGGCGTGATAGATGCTTTTCAGCCGCTCCGCCGCCGCTTTTTTAATGATGCGCTGGCAGTCTGGCACGCTGTGCAGCTTGGACTGGATGGAAAATCCCTTAACGGGAAAGGCCTCGCCCTGGGCGATACAGTCCTCCCAAGGAATGGCGCGGACGCCCTCAAACAGCTCGTCGAAGCTCCGCGCCTGAAAATCCGCCAGCCGCCAGAGTACCCGTTCGCCGCAGCGCAGCAGGATATTGGCCCGGGCGCAGGCGTCCTCGCCGCCTGTAAACAGCACCCGGCCGTTTTCGGCCTTTACATCGTCAAAGCCCTTGAACCGCAGCTCATCGGCCACCAGGCCCTCTACGCCCATCAGGCAGGGAACGGAAAATTGCATCATACTTCCTCCAAACGCAGGGGCAACCGCCCCGATCTCGCAAAAAATGGGCGGACACAAGGCCGCCCGTGTTGTTTTCATTTTACCCGTCTTTCCGCCGGATTGCAAGATAAAACAGAAGTTTTTGTCTTCCGTGCAGGCATCACGCCTTTCTCACCGGATGACGGATCACGGTTTTGAGCTTCCCGGGCGCGCAGCGCCGGGGATCGGCAAGATAGATCTCATGATGAAGCCGCCGGTCTGAAAAATCCGGGACATAGCCCATGTTTCGTGCATACTCCTCCATGGCGGCCACGGTGGCGGGTTCTGCGTCGTAAGGGCCAAGGTGCATACACTGTACGCATTCGCCCTCGTCATAGAGAAAATACTCTGCGCGGGAAAGGTCCAGCTTTTTCTTCCGTTCCGCCTCTTCTTTCGCCCAGAAAAACACATCCTCCGTGACAAACTCCGGCAGCCGGATCATGGCAATCCAGCGAAAGCGCTCTTTGTGGGCATAATTTACGCCCATCACGCCGTCCTGCTGCCAGAGCCCCTCCAGCGGCGGCACTACATAATCAAAAAACCCCGCGATCCCGATGCCTGCCCGGGGGCTCATTTTGACGGTGTAGGCCACGGCGTAAAGCATCCCTACCGCCGCCTGATAATCGCCCCCGGGCTCGTTGGGATCGCCTTCGCCGCGCACGGCCAGGAACCGCGCCGCGGGAACGGTGATCAAACCGGGAGTCTTGGGCGGAAGATAAAAAGCTTTGTATTCTTTTTTATAATCGAACGGCATGCTCCATCCCTCCTTGGGGGAATTATAGCAGAGGGGGCCCGCACCGTCAACAAAAAACCGCCCCGAAGGGCGGTTTTGAATGAAACGGATCAGACCTCGCTCACCAGCAGGCCATAGCCGCCGGCATTGCGGCGATAGACCACGCTGGCCTTGCCGCCCTTGTCGCTGTTGATGAAGAAGAAGAAGTTGTGTCCCAGCAGATTCATCTGCAGAATGGCGTCCTCAGTGGTCATGGGTTTCATATCCACGACTTTTTCCCGTACCAGTTCAAACTCTTCGTCGTGATAATCGGTCATGCTGCTGATAGACCGGGCAAACGACTCCTGTCGGATGCGCTTAGACAGCTTGGTCTTGTTCTTCTGGATCTGGCGGTCGATGGACGCCACGGCGCCGTCGATGGACGCATACATATCGGAAGTGCGCTCTTGGGCACGGAAATACATGCCGTTTACTTCAAATGAGATCTCGACGGTCTGCATCCCTCTTTCAAGAGAAAAAGTGACCTGCGCCGCAGGCTCGTCCCCAAAATATTTGCTCAATTTCTCCATTTTGCGGACGGCATAGGCCTCCAATGCATCAGAGACGTCCATTTTCCTTCCGTAAACTTCGATCTTCATATGCCTTGCTCCTTTGCTGCTTGCCCGGAGGCAATTATTTAGTATATTCATCATATCACATTTCTTTACGAAATGAAAGATGATTTTGTCATTTTCCGCAGAAAGCGGAAAAAGATTTACAGACGACAGGCTTTGACAAACAATTCGTCTTTGCCATGATATACTGAAAACACTGAAGGGCGAATCACCCTTCAGACGGACGCTTTGCCGTCCGGCACCGTTCATATCTTTATCCCCACAATTCGGCGCGGTCAGCAGGTCCCGCCGAAACTGGCGCCCTTCGGGGCGCCCTTTTTCGTAGGAATAGGGTAGAGAGGGGTTAAGGCCCCTCCCTCCCATTGCACCGTACGTACGGGTCTCGTATACGGCGCTACATCAAAGCAAGAGATCAAGCCCGTCCTGCGAGATAATACGCCAAAGGATCGACCAAGCCCGGTCGGT
>JAFSZV010000057.1 GCA_017455565.1 Clostridia bacterium | reverse complement strand
GCCGGGCTCGCCGATGAGCACGGGGTTGTTCTTGGTCTTGCGGCTCAGGATACGGATGACGTTGCGGATCTCGCCGTCCCGGCCGATCACCGGGTCCAGCTTTTGCGCGCGGGCCTGCTCCACCAGATCCTGCCCGTATTTTTTCAGCACATCATAGGTTTCCTCCGGGTTGTCCGAGGTGACCCGGGCGCTGCCCCGCACCTCTTTCAGCGCGTTCAAAAACCGCTGCTCGGTGATATCGAAGGTGGAAAACAGCCGTTTGAGGCCGTCCTCCGGCTGCCGGAGCAGGCCGAGGAAGATATGCTCCACCGAAACGAAGTCGTCCTTCATCTGGCCCGCCTGCTTTTCGGCGGCGTTGAGGGCGCGGTCCAGCGCCTGCGAGATATAGATCTGGTCAGCGGCCCGGCTGCCGCCGGACACCTTGGGCAGCGCGCCCACCAGCCCGCTCACCGCAGAGGCAAAGGCATCCACGGGAACGCCCATCCGGTCGATAAGCTGGCCAATCAGGCCGTCCTCCTGCTGCAAAAGGGCCAGCAGAAGATGGCTTTGCTCCACCTGTTGGTTGCCGTTTTCCACGGCAAGCCCCTGGGCGCTTTGCAGCGCGGAAACGCTCTTTTGGGTAAACTGATTGAGATTCATAAAAACACCTCCCCATTGAGATGAAACTTACAAAATACGGGCCGCGTCAGATGGCGGGATAGCTGCAGAGATAGCCCTCGCAGCTTTCGCGCACCAACCGGGCCGCCGTGCGCGGATCGTCCAGATGGCGGAAAAACTGTTTCATGGCCCCGTCCATGGCGCGGATATAGGCCGCCAGAACGGCCCCCTGCTCGCCGTGGCTGCCCTCGGGCAGGCGGATCCGGCGGGCATAGCGCCCGTCCTCGATCACCGCCTGGGGCGCGGGGCGGAGGCAGCTTTTCTCGATCTGATCCCACAGGCGGAAAAACTGCCCCAGGTACAGGATCAGGCTGCTGCTCTGGCTGCGCATCGACACCCGCAGCTCCCCCTCGTTCGCCGTACCGGGCGAAAGCTCCAGGCTGTAACGCACGTTGGGGTTGTATTTATAGGCCAGCGCCGAGCGCAGGCTCATCATGCTGTCCGATGGCTGCAGCAGGGTCTGGAAGATACCCCCGTCGGTGAGCAGGCTCTCTACCTGAGAAAAGATCTCCCGCATCCGCTTTTCCGGGGTCACATACGACACCGCCTCGGCCAAAATCTGATTGATCATGGCCGAGCGGCTCAGCCCGTGGCGATAGGCCTCCAGATCCACCTCGCGGACGACCTCGTCGCTCAGCACCAGAGAATAGACACTTTTGCCCATGAAAACGCCTCCTTTTCGGGATCTGGCTTTATTATACCCCATTTTTAAAACTTGTCAATACTTTTATATAATTTTGTTTGCAAATTATTTTTTGTTCATCAAAAAATTCGGCGGCCGCCGCCGGTTTCCCCGCCCGTTTTGTCTCGGGCCGCCCGAAAAAGCCCGTTTGACCGATTTCCGCGATTTTCCCGTTGTCCCGCCGGGATTTCTGTGCTATCATAAGAAAAATTCCGATCATCGGGAGGATCTTATATGAAAAAGCAGCAGGTTTCCGTGGTATTCACCGGCGATATCGGCTTCGACCGCTATATGAGCGGGAAATGGACCGACGAGCGGCTTCTGGATCAGACCATTCTGGAATACTTCCGCAGCGCCGACCATGTGGTAGCCAACGTGGAGGCCGCCGTGATGAAGGCGGAGGACAACGGCAGCCACGGCGTCTTTTTCCACGCCATGGACCCCGCCGCCACCTGCGTCCTGGAGAAGATCGGCGCCGACGTCTGGAACATCAGCAACAATCACATCATGGACGCGGGCGTCGAGGGTCTGCTGAACACCCGCCGTCTTGCCGCCGAAATGGGCGCGCGGACCATCGGCGCCGGGATCAATGAAAAAGAGGCCTCCGAGCCCGTTTATCTGGAGGGCGCGGGCGGCGTCGGTCTCATCGGCGTGGCCTATCAGGCCGAATGCATCCCCGCCACCGCCGCCGAGCCGGGGGTTTTCCGCTGGGACGATCTGGACCTTCTCGCCCGCCGCATCGCCCAGGTCAAGGAAACGTGCCGCTGGTGCGTGATCGTTTCCCACGGGGGCGAGGAGTTCGCCGCCCTGCCCAACCCCTATACCCGCGACCGGTATCTCAAATATCTGGAGCTGGGCGCCGACGCCGTGGTGGCGCATCACCCCCACGTCCCGGAAAACTATGAGCTTTTCCCCGACGGCAAGGCTATCTTTTATTCGCTGGGCAATTTTATCTTCGACACCGATTATCAGCGCGTCCACCCCTATACCGACGCGGGCGTGCTGCTCCGCCTTACCTTCACCGAGGAGGCGATCTCCTTTGACGCACTGGGCACGAGGGTCCTGCGGGGCGAGGAGCGCATCGCGGCGGCCCCGCTGCCCGCCGTCTTTGCCGACGTGCCCGCCGAAGAGTATGAAAAGCTCTCGCCGCTGTCCGCCGCCGCCTTCGTCCATGAAGAGCGGAAAAAGATGATCTATCTGGAGCCCAAGCGTTTCACCGACGCGCCGAAGGAGGTCTGGGACGCCTATTTCTTCAGCGAGGAGCCCGACGGCTTCGCCGAGGGCGCCCATATGGATTTCAACGTGATGATCCCCTTCGCCGAAAAGGAGAAGGAAGGCGCGTGGAGGCAAAGCCGCCTGGAGGGCGTGAAGCAGCATATCCTGAAGCAGTTCGACTGACCGCTCCCAAAAATCGCCCGCCGGACTGCACCGGCTCCGCAAAAACGGTCGGCCGCTCTATCGGTTTTTGCAGTCATGGGCCATCCAGTGAAAAAGCGGAGCGGCGCCGGGCAAGCGGCGCCGCTCCGTCTGAAATACAGCCCCTCTGCCGGGGGCTTTTTTTGTTGTTCGCACAAGCCGGACCTGTGACGAGCTCTGCCGGGCGGCTTTTTCAAATGGCGTTTTTCGTGTTTTTGTAATAGTCCAGACATTCCCGCAAAAACCCCTCGGTGACGTCGAAGTGCTCGGCCAGCTCGTCGGGCCGCGTCACACCCTGCCGCAGCAGCCGGCGCAGCTCCTCCAGCGGCACCAGCGCGTCATAGGCCCACCGCTGGGCCCTGGCCTCGCACCGCAGGCGCTCGATCCGTCCGGCTTCGGCGGTATAAAAGCTCCCCGTCACACAATGCCCCATCTCGTGGGCCAGGCAGACCGCCTCCGCCGCCGCGCTTTCCTGCCGGTCGGGATCCATGCCGATGGCCCCATCGGGAGTAGAAATCCCGCGGCGGGCCTGCAGCGGAAGGAAATACACCTGCAGCCCCAACGCCTCCGCCCGCTGGTACAGGCGCTGCAGCCGGGTCATTTTCCCTCCCTCTTTTCCTGCTGGGCCCGCTTGAAGCGGATGAACTCCAGCACGTCGCGCTTGTCCTCCTCACTGAGCTGCCGCACCTCGCCAAATAGGGCGAATTCCACCTCGGAAAGCCCGTCTCCGGCGCCGAAAAAGTGATTGGCCTCTACCTTCAGCGCCCGGCAAAGCCGCCGGATGGTCTCGGCGTCGGGCTGGTTCTGTCCCTTTTCCCAGTTGCTGACGGAATTGTGCTTGGCGCCGATGGCGTCGGCCAGTTGTTTCTGCGTCAGGCCGGCGTTTTTTCGCGCCAGGCGCAACTGTTCTCCAAAGCCCATGCTCGTCCCTCCTTTACGGTTTTGGTCTGTTTCGCTCTAAACTTATCACATTTTGTCGAAAATGTAAAGAAAAATTTTCGATAAAATTGAACTTTTGCTCTTGACATTTCACTTTTTTCGACTTATTCTTGTGTCAACTTCCATGTGACCGACAGCGTCCTCTCTCTTCCACTCATCCACAGTATCATGGAAAAATCGTCCGTTAAAACGGACAGGAACGGAGGGATCCCCATGCGTTTTCAACTGACTCCGGAACAGGTTCCGGAGGACATGCGCTGGCTTTGCGAGATTGTGGGCATGCAACACTTTTTGGAGATCATCGACATGGCCGGCGGCGAATTCATCTATCTTCCCAAGCGCGAGACGTTGGAAAAACCCCTGCGGCACGAGGCCATCCGCCGGGAATACGACGGCACCAACGCCCGCCAGCTCTCACGAAAATACGGCATCACCGAGCGCCATGTCCGCACCATCGTCAAGGACGTGTTTCCCAGGCAGTAAAGGACCTTTTCTTTTTCCGGCGGATGGTGTATACTGGAAGAAACTAACAAACAGGAGGTCACGGCTATGCTCGGACATGACAAGGTTTCGTTTCTGCATCTACCTACCCCGCTGGAATATCTCCCCGGGATCTCGCAGGATCTGGGCGTGGAATTCTATATCAAGCGGGACGATCTAACCAATCTCGGCGTGGGCGGCAACAAGCTGCGCAAACTGGAATATCTGCTGAAGGACGCGCAGGATCAGAGCGCCACCATGCTGCTCACGCTGGGCGGCGCGCAGACCAATCATGGCCGCCTTACCGCCGCCGTCGCCGCCAAATATGGCATGAAATGCGCCATCGTCTGCGTGGACGATTATCCCGGCGAGCTTTCGGCCAACCTTCTGCTGGACCGTCTGATGGGCGCCGAGGTCATCCTCAAAAAAGACGACGGTCGACCTGAAAGCGTTCAGTTTGCCGAAACCGCCGCCGCTGTCAAGGCCCGCTATGAGGCGCAGGGAGAGAAGGTTTATGAGATCCCCGTCGGCGGCTCCAACGACATCGGCATTCTGGGCTATTTCGAATGCGCGCAGGAGCTCACCGCGCAGGCGAAGGAGATGGGCCTTGCCGACGCTGCGGTCTATGCCGCCGTGGGCAGCATCGGCACCTATATGGGCCTGTTCTGCGGCCTTAAGGAAGCGCATTTGCCGCTGGGACTGGTGGGCGTGGCCATCTCCCCCTTCCTGGATGCCAAGGAAAATCGTATCGTGGAATACTTCAACAGCGTCAAGCAGACCTTCGGTCTGACCTGCGACGCCTGCCGCGCAGATTTCCGCATCGAAAAAGATTATACCCGCGGCGCCTACAACAATCCCTGCAAAGAGGTGCGGGACGCCGTGCGCTATATGGCCCGCCGCGAGGCGATCATTCTGGATCCCTGCTACACCGGCAAAGCCTTCGCCGGCATTTTGGATATGGTGCGGGAGGGCAAGATCCAAAAGGGTTCCAAAATCATCTTCCTGCACACCGGCGGTCTGCCCGGCATCTACACCAGGCACCACCGGGTGGAGTTTGAAAAGGAACTGCTGGACGGCGTGACCATTCTGAACTGAAGAAAAAACAGCGGCTCCCCGCCATTTGTAAGGGGAGCCGGTTTTTTTATGCGTTTTTAAAACACCTGCGCCGCGGTAAAGGTGGCGGTGAGCACCGTCATGTCGTCGCTGAGGCCCTTGCGGGCCGCCTCGCGGATCAGGACGTTGGCCAGCGCCTGCCCCTCCATGCCGCTCCCGTCCCGCAAAAGCGCCTCGGTCTCGGGGTTTTCCCACACTCCGTCGCTCATCAACACGATCCGGTCGCCTTCCCGCAGGCGGAGATGGGCGGCGGGGGTCTGCTTCCCCGGCGGCTCCAGCCCAGCAGGCAGCGCCCCGGCGGAAAACTGGGTCAGCCGCCCCTCCCGCAGAAGAAAGCCCGGCGCCGCGCCGTATTTCAGCAGTGCGGCCTGTCCGGTAAAAAGATTGACCTCCAGAAGATCCAGCGTGACGAAGCCCCATTCGGTGAACCGCGCCGCCAGAACAGGCAACACCGCCGAGGTGCTCTCGGCCAAGCTGCACCCCGACCGGACGAAGCTGCTCACCAACTCCAGCGCCCGTCCCGAGATCTCGCCCGCCTGTTTCCCCGTTCCCATCCCGTCGGAAAGCAGCAGGATGGCCCGGCCGTCGTCGGTGCAAAGCTGGCGGAAGCTGTCGCCGCACACGACCTCGCCCTCCTTTTTCCGTACGGCGGAGCGGACCTCCAGCCGCCACTTTTCCCGCTGGCAGATGCGCCAGCAGACCCCCTGCCGGCTGGCGACGGTCTCGGGCGGGAGAAGCTCCACGCCCAGCGCCCCCCGCAGCGAGCGGAGCATGGTCTCCACGTCGCCGGACAGACCCGCGCCCTCGGGCAGCAGCAGGTCGATCTGCAGCCGTCCGCCCGTGAGGCAGACCGCGGTTCTGGCCCGGGGGAGATAGGCCCGCACCACCCGCCGGACCCGATCCTCCAGCGCGGGGTCATAATCGGCTCCCATACCGGCTCTTCCGGCCACGCTGTCCAAAAGGGCCTCCAGGCTCTCATACTGGGCGCTCATCACGCGGCGCACCGTGTCCTCCCGCCGCAATCGTGCCTCGCGCCGCAGCGCCTCCCGGTAGGCATCGTTCACCGCGCCGCAGAACTGCTCGCTGCGCAGGCATTTTTCCCGGAACCACGAGGGCAGGTTTTCGAGCTCCAGCGCGTGCCGACTGCGCAGCGTTTCCGCCAGATCGGCCAGCATGGTCTTAAGCTCGCCCTGCTCCTGCTGCCAGCAGACATCCCGGCGGCGGCATGAGCGGCAGGCTGTTTCGCAGGCGCTGCGGTAAACGGTGCTCAGATCCCCCGGATCCCGGGACGCGCCGTCCCATAATCCATCCATGGCCGTGCCAAGCTGTCCCACGGCGGCCGAAATGCTCAAAAGCGTCCGGGATGCGCCGGGACGCAGCCGTTTTCCGCCTGCTCCGCCAGCTTTTGCAAAAGCCGTTTCCAGCGCCACCCGTGCGCCGCGGGGCAGCAGCAGAAAGCCCGCTCCCGCCGCAAAGAGCTCCACCAGCGCCGCCATGGCCCCGCTCTCCCGAGAGAGCCACAGGCAGATCACGCCTCCCGCCGCGCAAAAGCTCATGGTTGCCATCAGCCGGTCCTTTCGCCCGCCGGGTCCGGCGCACAGCCCCGCCACGCACCAGATCAAGGCAAAGCAGGGGCCTGTCCCCGCCGCAAGGTCGATCCCTGCGCCGTAGATCGCGCCCATGCAGGCGCCCGCGGCTCCGCCGCCGAAGCAGCCTGCCGCCAGCACCGCCAGTGCGGCGAGCATCCGCGCCGGAACAAAAATCCCGAGACGCAGCGGTAGCGCCGCCAGCAGCAGGCACAGGCCCGCCGTGCCCCGGCCCCAGAGTGAAAGCGGTGACCGCCTGTCCCGCCCTTCCCGCAGCAGCACCGCCAGCCCGCCGCACAGCGCCGTTTCGCACAGCAGCAGCAAAAATCCCCGCAGGCTTTCGGTGATGACGAACCGGGTGCAGAAGAGCGCCGTGGCGGCGCAGGCGGGATAAAACCACCGCTTTCCGGAAAGGGCCGTCCCGTCCAGCACCATTCGGCAGGTGAGGATCACCGCCGTGCCTGCAGCCGACACCAGTCCCGTCTGTCCACCCAGAAGCAGATAGCTCGCAAAGGCGCCCATGGCGGCGGGAAGGGCCTGTCCGCCCGCCGCGGCATACGCCACGCCGAAGGGCTGCATCCCTCCGGCAAACCGGGCGGCGGCAAAAACAGCCCCCATCAGGGCGTTTATCCCCCACCCGGTCCATTTCAATCGTGTCCAGCCGGCCAGCCGGGCCGATATGGTTTCCTTTCGCAGCTCCATGGCTCCGCCTCCCCTCGTTTTCTTTATTGTAGAAACCGGCAAGGAAAAAACCTGTCAGGAAATGAGCGCGGAAATAGTCTTTTGCAGATTTCCGGTTGCAAATCCCTTTTTTCCCATAGTATAATAAGGGAAAGTTCCCGGCGCGCCGCGCCGGCAAAAAGGAAGTGCTTCCATGAAGCTGAACACCAAGCGCACCGTCCTCATCGGCTTTGCCTTTATGTCCATTCTGGCCTTCTGGCAGTTTTACGATCAGGTGATCCCCCACCTGCTGGAAAACGTCTTTGGCCTGCGGACCTTCACCACCAACGCCATCATGTCCATCGACAACATTCTGGCTCTCTTTATGCTGCCGCTGTTCGGCTCACTTTCCGACAAGACCCACACTCGGCTGGGCCGCCGCTCGCCTTATATCCTCTTTGGCACCGCGGGTGCCGTAACACTTCTGATGGTGTTGGCGTGGGCGCTCAAACTGCGGAACTTCCCCCTGTTCATGGTCGCCCTGCTGCTGCTTCTGGTGACCATGAGCATCTACCGCTCGCCCGCCGTGGCCTATATGCCCGACGTAACGCCCAAGCCTCTGCGCTCCCGGGCCAACGCCATCATCAATCTGGTGGGCTATGTGGGTGGCATCTTTTCCACGCTGATGATGATGCTCCTGCTCAAGAGCGAAAAATCCGCCGATGGCTCCAACTTTTATCCCCCCGACCAGTCCTTCACCCCCATTTTCGCGGTAGTGGCGGCCTTTATGGCCGTCAGCGTGGCGATTTTGCTTTTGACGGTAAAGGAGCCTGCAGTCAATGCCGAGACCTGGGCCGATGTGGCCGCCTCCGAGCAGGACCGGGCCGCAGCAGAGCAGCAAAAGGATGTTAAGCTGCCCCGGGACGTGCGGAAGAGCCTGATCCTTATTTTGCTTTCGGTATTTTTATGGTTTACGGCCTACAACGCCGTCACCACCGCCTTCTCCCGCTATTGCGTGGCGGTCTGGGGCGCCGACCTCAGCGCCTCCTCCGGCTATTTGATGTCGGCCACCATCGTGGCCATTCTCAGCTTTGTGCCGTTGGGCATCCTCTCCTCCAGGATCGGGCGGAAAAAGACCGTCCTGATGGGCATCCTTTTGATGTCGGTCTGCTATTTCTCCGCCATCTTCATCGCCCACCGTACGCCGGTGATGTATCTGCTCTTCGGTCTGGTAGGCGTGGGCTGGGCGGCCATCAACGTCAATTCCTTCCCCATGGTGGTGGAGATGTCTACCGCTGGCGACACGGGAAAATACACCGGCTATTATTACGCCTTTTCCATGGCGGCCCAGATCGTCACGCCGCTGTTGTCCGGCTTCCTCATTGACAATCTGGGGCTGGGATACAAGGTTTTGTTCCCCTACGCCGTGGCGTTCTCGATGCTGTCCTTCCTCACCATGACCCAAGTGAAGCACGGCGACAGCAAGCCCCTGCCCAAAAAGAGCAGGCTGGAGGCCTTCGATCTCGACGATTGATCTTTCCCGCCGCCCGCGAAAGCGGGCGGCTTTTTCTTTGGATGGGAAGTTTACAAACGGTTTCTTTACAATTTCCGCCCTTCGTGTTATTTTTACCGTAGAAACCGCACAAAAGGAGGCTTTGCTGTGCAAAACCGGGATCAGGCCGTCCGCGCCATCACGGGCGTGACGCTGGTGATGTTCTCCGCAAAGATCCTGGGCGTCTTGCGGAACATCCTGCAGGCCCGGGTCTTCGGCGCAGGCGCCGACGTGGATCTTTTTACCCAGGCAAACAACTATACCGTTTCGCTGTTCACCACGGTGGCCTATGCCCTGTGCGTAGCCGCCGTCCCCATCCTTTCCCGCCGCCTGCGGCAGGGACGGGAGCAGGCCTTTGACACCGCCGACCGGCTGATTTCGGTGACGCTGGTAGGCGCGCTGGGGCTAACGGCACTGCTGGCGCTGCTGGGTGCGACGGGGGCCGCCGGGACGCTGGTGGGCGTTCCGGGCGAGCGGCTGTTCTGTTCGTGCTTTTTGCGGCTTTTGCCCGCGCTGCCCGTGATTACCCTCACCTATCTGCTGCTGGCGCTGTTCCAGTCCATGGGGCATTTCACGCTTCAGGGCTCGCTGAGCCTGCTTTACGGGCTGGCACTGTGCGGCGTGCTGCTGGCAGCGGGCGACCGCCTTACTCTGTCCGCTTACGCCCTGCTGCTCTCGCTGGGCTGGCTGCTGCAGCTTGCCATGACTCTTCCCTGCATCCGGAAGGAACGCTACCGCTTTCACTTCCGCCCCGATTTCCGCCTGCCTGAGCTCCGGCTCTTTTTCCGCACAGGCGCGGTGACCGTGGTGACCTCGGCAGTGTTTCTCTTCTGCTATCTGCTGAACACCCGCTTTGCCGCCCCGCTGCCCGCAGGGACGGTGAGCGCCTTTTCCTACGCTTACCGCATCTATGAGCCGCTGACCTCGACGCTGATTTACAGCATCAGCATCGTCATGTTTCCCACCTTCAGCCGGAAATACGGGGAGCTTTCTTCCCAGGAATACCACGCCTATGTGGTGCAGGTGGTAAAAAACGCGCTGCTGGTGGTGCTGCCCGTATCGGCGCTGTTTTGCGTGTTCGGCACGCCGGTGATCAAGGTCCTGTTCGAAGGCGGCAGCTTCGACGCCGCCGCCACGCTGCGGACGGGGCGTCTGTTTTCCGTTTACGCGCTGGGCATGGCGGGCTTTTTTATGCTGGATCTGTTGAGCAAGGCCTATTACGCCATGGAAAAGACCCTGACGCCGCTGGCCGTTTCGCTGGGGATTATCGGCGGCTGCGGCCTGCTCAACGCTCTGGGGCGCCTTCTGCTGCCCAAAAGCGGCGCCGTGCTGGCGGCTTGCTCGGCGCTGGCGCTGGTGGCGGGCGGCCTGTTCCTTTACGTTCGCTTTGCCCGTGAAGGCGGCGCTTCCGTTCCCGCGGTCCCGCTGACGCGGGGCGCTTTTTCCGCGCTGCTGACAGGGGCGACCGCCGCCTTTGTCTACCGCCGTTTTCTCTCGCTGGAGGCAGGCAAGCTTACGCTGGTGCTGACGTGCGGCGGCGTGGGGCTTGGGTGCCTGCTGCTCTATCTGCTGCTGATGGGCTCTGCCCTGCCCCTTCGCCGGCCCCGCGGCTGAGGAGAGTTTTCTTCTTAATTTTTCTTAAAAAAGACAATTTTACCGGAAACAGGGCTTTTTCTACCATAAAATCGTACAAACTGTAACCAAAGTGTAGTTGCCATTTTAAACAATTTAAAATATAATAATTTGTAGGACTTTTTGTATAGGACCACAGGATATAGGAGGCTCTTTTCGTGAACGAGCAACGCAAAACACGCGGCGGGGCACATGTGGCGGGCAAGCATCAGGCTTCCCGCGCAGCTTCCGCCCCCAAGGCCGCGGCCGCCAGAAAGACGGCTGAACCCAGACCCAGAAAGAAAAAAACCGGCTTTCCCATGGGCGCCGTCGCGGCGGCCCTGATCGTGGTGGCCGGTATCGGCTTCGGCGTCCATACCGCCCGCAGCCTTTATCTGGACGATTCCATCCGCAAGGGCGTGCGCATGGGCGAGGTGGATCTTTCTGGCATGGACCGGAATGAGGCCCGCACCGCACTGGAGCGGGTCTACGGTGCCGATTCGCTCAACGAGACCATGGACATCCGCGTGGGCAATGCCACCTATCAACTTGCCGCCAACGAGGCCGGCCTGTCCTACGACATCGCAAAATGCGTGGACGAGGCGCTGGCCTACGGCCACGAGGGCGGTTTTTCCCAGCGATTCCACGACTATTGGAAAGCCCGCGCCCGCAAGGTGCAGCTTGAGCTGGACACCACACTGGACCGCTCGATTCTGGAGGAGCGGGTCAGCGAGATGACCGCCAAGGTGGAGCAGCCCCTTTCGCCCTCTTCCTTCCGCTATGCCGACGGCATCCTCACACTGGACAAGGGGCAGACCGGCTATTCGCTGGACAGCGCCGCGCTGGTCAAGCTGCTGGAAGAGCGGCTTCGCACTGCGGATTTTTCTCCCGTTGACGCCCCTCTGCGGCAGGCCGATCCCCAAATGCTGGATCCCGACGTCATCGTGGCCGCCGTGGCCAAAGACGTTGTGGAACCCACGCTGGATCTGGAAAACGACCCCTCGGGCAAAACCGTGTTGCCCGGTGAGGCTGGCGTCGCCGTGGATCCCAAGGCCGTCATGACCGCGATTGCCGACAGCGCCCGGATCACCACCGTCACCTGCACCCTCGTTGAGCCAAAATACACCGCCGCCGAATACAAGGCCTTGCTGTTCCGCGACGTGCTGGGCGAAGGCACCACCAGCTTTAACCCGGGCAACGTGGGTCGTACCACCAATGTTCGGCTTGCCACTGACTATTGCAACGGCAAGATCCTTCTTCCCGGCGATGTGTTTTCCTACAACGAGACCGTCGGCCCCCGCACCTATGAGCGTGGCTTCAAGGACGCCATCGTTTACGTGGGCACCTCGGCCGAGGACGGCGTAGGCGGCGGCATCTGCCAGGTGAGCTCCACTATTTACTATGCCACGCTGCGGGCCGATCTGAAGATCGTGGAGCGCCATGCCCACAGCCGCGAGGTCACCTATGTCCCCAAGGGCGAGGACGCCACCGTGGCTTGGGGCAGCAAGGATTTCCGCTTTGAAAACAACACGGAATTCCCCATCAAAGTGGTCACCTCTCACGCCAAAAACACCCTGACCATCAAACTCTACGGCACCAAGACCCAGAACAAGACCGTGAAGATCGACACCACCATCCTGGAGACCACTCCCTTTGAGGTGGAGCGCAAGCTGGACACCTCCCTGCCTCCCGGAACGGAAAAGGTGGAATCCAACGGCTATACCGGCTACAAGACCGTCAGCTACCGTGTGGTCTATATTGACGGCAAAGAGGTCTCGCGCACGCTGGAAAACAACAGCACTTATAAAAAATACAATAAGGTGATCCTCTACAACGACGCCGAGCCCGTGGGGCCCACCGAGCCAATCACGCCGGAGACGCCGCCCACCGGGCCAACGGTCCCCTCTGATCCCACCACCCCCACAGAGCCCGATCCCACCGTGCCCGTGGATCCCGGCCCTCCCGTGGACGACGATCCCATCGAGCTGACGCCGGAAGGCTGATTTCCCGCTTTTTCCGCCATCATTGCCTCCCGCGGCGCTGCCGCGAGAGGTTTTTTGCGCGCAGCAGGGCAGAATCCATCCGTTTTTCGCAAGGAGATATTGTAAAACCCCGATTTTCTTGCTATACTAAGATATTGAACTGTGAAATCATCCGAGGTGAAACGTATGAACAAAGGACCTTATTATCTGAGCACGGCCATCGCCTATACCTCCGGCAAGCCTCACATCGGCAATACCTATGAGATCGTCCTTGCCGACGCCATCTGCCGCTTTAAGCGTCTGGAGGGCTACGACGTCTATTTCCAGACGGGCACCGACGAGCATGGCCAGAAGATCCAGGAAAAGGCCGCGGCCGCCGGGATTACACCGCAGCAGTTCGTGGACAACGTGGCCGGCGAGATCAAGCGCATCTGGGACGTGATGAACACCTCCTACGACCGCTTTGTCCGCACCACCGACCCCATGCACGAGCGCAAGGTACAGCAGATCTTCCAAAAGCTCTATGACCAGGGCGATATCTATAAAAGCGAATACGAGGGGATGTACTGCACCCCCTGCGAATCCTTCTGGACCGAGAGCCAGCTTGTGGACGGCAAGTGCCCCGACTGCGGCGGCCCCGTCCACCCCGCCAAGGAAGAGGCCTATTTCTTCAAAATGAGTAAGTACGCGCCCCGCCTGATGAAGCACATCGAGGAGCACCCCGGCTTCATCCAGCCCGAAGCGCGGAAAAACGAGATGGTCAACAACTTCTTAAAGCCCGGCCTGCAGGATCTGTGCGTTTCCCGCACCAGCTTCACCTGGGGCGTGCCCGTGACGTTCGACCCCAAGCATGTGGTCTATGTGTGGATCGATGCGCTGAGCAACTACATCACCTTCCCCGGCTATGAGATAGACGGCAAGCACGGCGAGCAATATCGGAAATACTGGCCCGCTGACGTGCATCTCATCGGCAAGGACATCCTGCGTTTCCACACCATCTACTGGCCCATTCTGCTGATGGCGCTGGATCAGCCCCTGCCCAAGCAGGTGTTCGGTCACCCGTGGGTGGCCATGGCCGACGGCAAAATGAGCAAATCCAAGGGCAACGTGATCTATGCCGACGATCTGGTGGAGCTCTTCGGCGTGGACGCCGTGCGCTATTACCTGCTCCATGAGATCCCCTTTGCCAGCGACGGCACGCTGACCTATGATCTTTTGATGGAACGCATCAACAGCGATCTGGCCAACATCCTGGGCAATCTGGTGAACCGCACCATCGCCATGAGCCACAAATACAGCGGCGGCGTTTTGTCCGACCACGCCGTGCCCGGCGACTTTGACCGGGAGCTCATCGACCTGTGTCTGGCGACCCCCGGCCGGGTGGCCTCCAAGATGGATCAGCTCCGGGTGGCCGACGCCATCGACGAGATCTTTACCCTGCTGCGCCGCGCCAACAAATATATCGACGAAACCACGCCCTGGGTGCTGGCCAAGGACGAGAACAACCACGCCCGTCTGGACACCGTGCTCTATAACCTGCTGGAAACCATCCGCTTCTCCGCCACGCTGCTGGCTCCCTTCCTGCCCGAAACGGCGGAGCGCATCTTCCGGCAGCTCAATATCGCCCCCTCGGATTGGGAGAGCTTGGGCTCCTTCGGCGCGCTGGAGGCCGGCCACAGGCTGGGCGAGGGCGAGATCCTTTTTGCCCGCATCGACATCCCCAAAAAGACCGGGGAAATTCAGGCCATGCTGGCCCAGCGGGCCAAGGCTGCCCTGCCCGCTCTGGAGCTCGAGCCGCAGAACGAGGAAACGGTGGATTTCAACACCTTCTGCAAGAGCGACTTCCGCGCCGTCAAGGTCAAGGCCTGCGAGGCGGTGAAAAAGTCGGACAAGCTGCTGCGCTTCACCCTGGACGATGGCACGGGCGTCGACCGGCAGATCCTTTCCGGTATCCACAAGTTCTACGAGCCCGAGCAACTTGTGGGCAAGACCCTGCTGGCCATCGTCAATCTCCCGCCCCGGAAGATGATGGGTCTGGAGAGCTGCGGTATGCTGCTCTCCGCCGTCCATAAGGAAAAAGGCGAAGAAAAGCTCCAGCTTATCATGCTGGACGATGCCATCCCCGCCGGCGCGAAGCTGTGCTGAACAAACCCGTGCCCTGCGCCGCTCTGCCGCGCAGGGCACAAAACAAGGAGCCCTTATGATCTTCGACACCCACGCTCACTATGACGACAGCGCCTTTGACCCCGACCGGAAGGCGTTGCTTTCCTCCATGCCCGCCGCCGGGGTGAATTATATCGTCAATCCCGGCTGCGATCTGCCCTCCTCCCGGGCGGCGGTGGCGCTGGCCCACGCCTTTCCCCACGTTTATGCCGCCGTGGGCTATCATCCGGAAAACTGCGCCCCTTACGTCCCCACCCATTTGGAGGAGCTGCGGGCGCTGGCAGGCGACCTAAAGGTGGTCGCCGTGGGCGAGATCGGGCTGGACTATTACTGGCCGGAAAACCCGCCCCGGGCGCATCAGCAGGCGGTCTTTCGCGCACAGCTCGCCCTGGCGGAGGAGCTCTCGCTCCCCGTCATCGTCCACGACCGGGAGGCCCACGGCGACTGCCTTGCCATCGTCAAAGAATTTCCCCGGGTGCGGGGCGTGTTCCACTGCTATTCCGGCAGCGCCGAGATGGCAAAGGAGCTTTTGAAGCTGGGCTGGTATCTGGGTTTTGACGGCCCCATTACCTATAAAAACAACCGCAAGACCGCCGAAACGGCGGCTATGTGCCCCCTCGACCGGATGCTGCTGGAGACCGACGCGCCCTATCTTTCCCCCGTCCCGATGCGGGGCAAGCGCAACGATTCCCGCAACATCCGTTATATCGCGGAGCGCATCGCCCACCTTCGGGGCGTGACGCCGGAGGAAATTCTTCAGACCGCCTGCGAAAACGCCCTGCGGTTTTACGGGATCTCCCGGGAGGTGCTTTGATGGAACTGGAATACGGCGCCCCGCTGCGCCCGTGGCGGCAGAAAACGCTGCGTGACTTTCTCGCCCGGCAGGGGCTGGATTATGACGAGCGCATCGAATATACGGTGAATCTGCTGGAGAATGAGGAAATCATTGCCACCGGCTCGCTTTCGGGAAACATTTTCAAGTGCATCGCGGTGGATCCCGCCCGACAGGGCGAGGGCCTGACTGCCACGGTGATCACCGAGCTGCGGAAGGAGGCCTTTCGCCGGGGCATTCGCCACCTGTTTCTCTATACCAAGCCGAAAAACCGGATGATGTTTTCCGACCTGGACTTTTATCCCGTGGCCGAGACCGCCGACACTCTTTTGATGGAAAACACGCGAAACGGGGCGCGGGATTTCGTCTCTACGCTGGAGACCCGGCCCTGTGGGGGGCCGGTGGGCGCCGTGGTGGCAAACTGCAATCCCTTTACCCTGGGGCATCGCTATCTCATGGAGCAGGCCGCCGCGGCCTGCGAGCTGCTCCACGTCTTTATTCTCTCAGAGGACAAAAGCCTCATCCCCGCCGCCCACCGGCTGGCGCTGGCGCGGGCCGGCACCGCCGACCTGGAAAACGTCATCGTCCATCCCACGGGGGATTATCTCATCTCGGCGGCCACCTTCCCCACCTATTTCATTAAGGATAAGGAGCGGGCAGCCGACATCCGCTGCGATCTGGATCTAGAGATCTTTTGCTCGTATTTCGCCCCAGCGCTGGGCATCACCCGCCGCTTTGTAGGCACCGAGCCCCTCTCTCCCGTGACGGAGGCCTACAACCGCCGCATGATGGTCTTTTTGCCTCCGCGGGGCATTCAGGTAACCGAGCTCCCCCGCTGGGAACAAAACGGCTCGCCCATCTCGGCCTCCCGGGTACGGGCGCTTTTGTCTGAACGGGACTGGCCCGCCATCGCGCAGCTTGTGCCGAAAACCACCCTTTCCTATCTCCGGGAGCGGTTCGGGGTGGAATAAAACCGCAAGTTCCCTGTCAAAAACGGGAAAAGGAGCGGACAACTGCCCGCTCCTTGCTTTTTTCTGCTGCTTTTCTCCCGCAGGTTTGTTCCGTTCCCGCTCACTCCAGATTTTTCAGCCCGCCGAACAGCTCGTTGAACGAGGGCTTGTCTTTGCACCGGCCGAAGGAGAGCGTCCGGTCTTCGCCAAACTCCAGCAAAAAGCACTTGGCCAGTTCCTCCACCGTCTGCTCCAGCGTGGTAAAAAACTGCGTCATGGCAAAGGCGCGGGCCGGCGTCCCCTCTTCAAAGTTGCTGTTGATCAGGCTCTCGGTGGTCTGATCCAGGGGATAAAGCTTGAGGTGGAACAGCTCGTGCACCAAAATCTCCTCCGGGTTGCGCCCCTCCATCCGGGCTGTGTTGAGCAGCACCACCGCTTTTTTATCGTCACAGTCGATCTTGATGTCCCCAGTCTTGCGCCAGCCGGGTTTTTCCACCAGTTCCAGCTTGACGTCCCATCCCGGCGTGACGCGCAGTTTGGCGCACCAAAACGCAAACAGGCGTTCCAATTCCTGCCGTTCCATGCTTTTCGCTCCTCTCAGATCTCGATCAATTCATATTCCCGGGTGCCAAGTCCCAGCTTTTCGGCGTGCTCCAGCCCGTCTTCCCAGCGGGTATCGGGATGCATGGCGCGGAAATATTCGCCCTTTGGCTTGTCCAATCCCTGCTCCCGCACGATCTCGTCCAGCAGGCTGCCCTTGGCCACCGTCTGAGCGTTCACCGCGTCGGCGCAAGCCTGATCCAGCGCCACCGGGTCAAAGGAGGCAAACATGCCCACGTCGGGAATCACGGGCAGGTCGTTGCAGGTGTCGCAGTCGCAGTTAGGCGAAACGTCCGTCACCAGCGTCACATGGAAGCAGGGCCGCCCGTCTACCACGGCCTTGGTGTATTCCGCCACCTTTTTGCTGAGCACCGAGCGAGCCTCGTCCCACTTGCACTGGATGGCGTCGGTGGGACAATGGGCGATGCATCTTCCGCAGCCGGTGCACTTGCTCTCGTCCAGGCTGGCCTTTCCGGAGTCATAGGAAAAGGCGCCGTGAGCGCAGTTCTGCCCGCAGATGCGGCAGCCCACGCATTTTTTGGCGTTTACCGAGGGGATGCCTCGGGAGTGCATCTCCATCTTGCCCGCACGGGAGCCGCAGCCCATACCGATGTTCTTCAGACAGCCGCCGAAGCCGGCGGACTGATGGCCCTTGAAGTGGGTCAGGGAGAGGAATACGTCGGCGTCCATAAAGGCGCGGCCGATCTTGGCGGTGGGACAATATTCCGCGCCTGCCACGGGCACCTCCACCTCGTCGGTGCCCTTGAGCCCGTCGGCGATGATTACATGGCAGCCGGTGGAAAAGGGGGAAAACCCGTTTTCATAGGCGGCCTCCAGATGCTCCAGCGCGTTTTTCCGGCGGCCCACATAAAGGGTGTTGGCGTCGCTCAAAAAGGGCTTGCCTCCCAGCTCCTTGACCAGATCTGCCACCGTTTTGGCGTAATTGGGCCGCAGATAGCCCAGATTGCCCGGCTCGCCCAGATGTAGCTTGATGCAGGTGAACTTGTTCTCAAAATCAATGCTTTTGACGCCCGCTGCCACCATCAAACGATAAAGTTTGCGCTGCAGCGGCTCTCTTCTGGCGGAAAAATCGGTAAAATAGACCTTGGATGCTGCCATAGTTGATTCCTCCTTGGTGATTTACCTTATCCTATCATGAAATTTGCTTTGCCGCAAGGCTTGCCTCTGAAAAAAGTTTCGGGTATACTGTCGGTGAGGTGATCGCATGAGGTCTGAGATCCGCGCCGGGCTTTACCGGCATTTCAAGGGAGGGCTCTATCGGGTGCTGTATCTCGCCCGCCACAGCGAAACGGGTGAGGAGATGGTGGTCTATCGCGCCCTGTACGGCGACCGGGGCGTCTGGGTGCGTCCCGCCGCCATGTGGAACGAGATTGTGGAGCGGGAAGGCTGCCGCCAGCCCCGCTTTGTCCCGTTGGGACAAGAGGAGAGGGTCTGATGCGCTATGAGCAGGTCGTTCCGGCGGTCTTTGTCCGGCGGCCCAACCGCTTTATCGCCCAAGTGCTGCTGAACGGGGCCGAGGAGACCGTCCATGTGAAAAACACCGGCCGCTGCCGGGAGCTTTTGCTTCCCGGGGCGCGGGTCTGGCTCAGCCGTGCGGACAAGCCGGGGCGCAAAACGGCTTTTGACCTGATCGCCGTGGAAAAAGGCGTCCGCCTAATCAATATAGACGCCGCCGCGCCCAACGCCGCTTTCGCGGAATATGCCCGGGCGGGGCGCTTTCTCCCCGACGGAGGCTTGCTGCGCGCCGAAGTTCCCTGCGGCGCTTCTCGCTTCGATTTTTCCATGGAAGCGGACGGGACGCTCCATTATATTGAGGTCAAAGGCGTCACACTGGAGGAAAACGGCCTTGTCCGTTTTCCCGACGCGCCCACGCTGCGCGGCGTGAAGCACCTGCGGGAGCTGACGGCGGCCAAGGCCGCCGGATTGGGCGCCCATGTGGTTTTTATTGTCCAAATGTCCCACGTCCTCGGTTTTATGCCCAACGACCGCACCCATCCCGCCTTTGGCGAGGCTCTGCGGGAAGCGGCCCGGGCCGGTGTGAACGTGCAGGCGCTGGAATGCGCCGTCACCCCTGACAGGATGGAAATCATCCGCTCTGTTCCGGTTCTTCTTTAAACGCCGGTTTGCCGCTCCAACTCCGCCAAGCGGGCTTCGATGTCCGCCAGACGACGCTCGTGAGGCGAGGACTCCTGCGCCTGCAGGTTCTGCCCCTGAGCCGAGGCGGTCTCCAGCACCTGGGCCGTCAGCATCAGGG
Organism: Clostridia bacterium; assembly: GCA_017455565.1. GTDB lineage: Bacteria > Bacillota > Clostridia > Oscillospirales > Butyricicoccaceae > UBA4644. The sequence goes on along the minus strand of JAFSZV010000057.1, from coordinate 49,059 downwards.
CGTTGCCCAGAGCATTCTGCTGGGCAGGCGTCAGCTTGCCGGCGGCGGCAAAGCCCAGCACCGTGGCCAGCGCGCACATCAATTGGGGCGGAAGATCGAAAAACCCGCTGTTCGCCACGAAAACACCCCCTATTTTCTCCACTTGCCAATTTTCGGCCAATGCCGTATAATAAAGCTGATCTGAACAACCTTATGCAGGGAGGGATGCGGAAATGAAAAAGACTCTGGCGTTACTTCTGACGCTGGCGCTGGCCGTGCTGCCTGCCTCTGTTCCGGTTTTTGCCGCCGACAGTTATCTGCTCACCATCGCCGAGGACACCGTCCTCACCGACGCTTCGGACAACGGCATGGCCGTCTATCTCGACGGCATCATCTATACCCCCTATACCACCCTGCAAAAACTCAGCGGCGTGGGCTGCTCCTACAACGCCGCCGACCAGATGGTCACCGTGTTCCGCACGGGCAACGCCATCTATTTTGAGCTGGACACTGGCAACACCCATACCATCGACCGCCAGATCCCGCTTTCCGCCAAAATGCGGGGCGGCGTCCCCTATCTGCCCATTCAGCTTGTGTGCATCTGGCTCAACCTATATTTTGCCTTTGTTTCCGCCGCCGACAGCGGCGTGGGCTATCCCGTGATCCGCGTGGCGGGCAAAACCCCGACGCTTTCGGAAGCTGCGGTGATTTCCCGCAATCAGCAGACGCTGGCCGACGTGGCCGGCGCCCGCAACGTCAACAGCGGCCTTGTCATTCCAGGCAGCGACACGCCGCCTGCGCCGCCCCCCGCCCCCGCCGCGCGCGATATCTCGTTGCTGTTTTTGGGCGCGCCAGACGACTCGCTGTCCGATCTGCTGGACACGCTGGAAGCCTCGCGTTTTTCCGCGGCTTTCTTCTTCCCCTCCGATGGGTTGGCCGGATCGGCCGACCAAATGCGGCAGGTCTTTTGCCGGGACTTTTCCCTGGGGATCCTGCTGACGGGGGATGATCCCGTGGCCGAGGCCGAAGCAGCCTCGGCGGAGCTGGCCTCGCTACTGCACATCCGGGTCCGGCTGGTCACTGCAGCCGACCCCGAGACCCTTTCCCAGCAGCAGCGCGCGGCCCTCAGCCGGGCGGGCTTTCAGCTTTGGATCCCCACGATCGACGTTTACGCCCCGGAACTCACCGCCCCGCGTCTTCGCACGGCGCTGCAGCAGGCCCTTCGCTCCGCCGAAAGCGGCGGCACGCTGCTGCTACGCCCCGACGAGCTGACCCAGCAGGTGCTCCCCGTGATCTGCAGCTATCTGACGGGGCAGAATTTCACTGTCCTCCCTGTGCGGGAGTGGACGGAGGCCCCGGGCTGATCTGTCAAATGCACGCTTCCTTTTTCTTTTCCGCTCCTTTGCCCCACAATAGGCGGCAAAGGAGTGATTTTTATGAATCAAACGGTTTGGGTCTCCTGCGCGCTGGCGGCGGTCACAGGGGCTTTCGGCTATTTTTTCAAGCGGCTGATCTCAGGCCACGACGCCCTCCGCAAGGATCTGGAGGACGAAAAAAAACAGACGGCAAAGGCCCTCGACCGCATTCGGGAAAGCTATCTCCGCTACGATGAGTTCTGCCGGTTTCAGACCTCCATCGAGCAGAAGCTGACACAGATCTATGACATCCTTGTCGCCAAGCGCTAAGATGGCCTGCGCTGCCGATCCGCTGCTTTTTGGCCGGACCTATCTGCCCCATTATTTCACCCTGCCCTCGCCGCCGTTTCATCGGCGGCTTTGCCGTCTGTGGGCCAAAACGGTGATGCGAGGAATGGATCCTCTGTCCGGCGGGACGGCCGCCATGCTGGAAAGCCCCGGCTGCCGGCTGGCGGTGGCCGCCCCCCGCGGCCACGCGAAATCCACGCTGATGAGCCTGCAAAACGTTCTGCACGCGGCGCTTTACGGCTACAAAAAATACATCCTGCTGGTCTCAGACACCGAAGCCCAGGCCGCCGCCTTTCTCGACGCAATCAAAACCGAGCTGGAGGACAACGAGGCGATTTTGCGGGACTTCGGCGCACAAAAAGGGCGGGTTTGGAAAAGCACTGTCATCCTGCTGGAAAACGGGGCGCGCATCGACGCCGTGGGCTCGGGGCAAAAGCTGCGGGGCCGACGGCACGGCGCCCGCCGCCCTGATCTGATTTTGCTGGACGACGTGGAAAACGACCAGGAGGTGCTGTCCGCCGACCTGCGGCAAAAACTGGAGCGGTGGTTTTTCGGCGCAGTGAGCAAGGCGGGCGACCGCTATACCGACATTGTGTGCATCGGAACCGTGCTGCATCACGACAGCCTTCTGAGCCGTCTGCTGCGAAATCCCGCCTACAAAACGCTGCGGCTGCAGGCGATAGAGAGGTTTTCCGAAAGTGACCTGTGGCGGCGCTGGCAGGCTCTCTACACCGACCTTTCCGATCCCCGGCGGGACAAGACCGCCCTGCGTTTTTTTACCGCCCACCGCAAGGAGATGCTGGCGGGGACCCGTGTGCTGTGGCCCAAAAAGCTCCCCTATTACGAGCTGATGTGCATGATGGTCAGCGAGGGCGAAGGAATCTTTTATCAGGAGATGCAAAACACCCCCGTGGATCCGCAGAGCTGTCTGTTCCCGGCGGAATGGTTCCGCTATTACGACCCCGAGGGCGTGGATTTTTCCGGGGATTTTCGGTTTTTCGGCTATTGCGACCCCAGTCTGGGCAAAACGGCCTCCGGCGATTTTTCCGCCATTGTGATCCTGGCCCGGGAGCGGCGCTCTGGCCTGCTCTATGTTCTGGAGGCCGATTTGCAGCGGCGGCATCCCGACGTCATCATCCGGGATATTCTGGAACACGCTTTGCGGCTGGAGCGGGAATACGGCCGGGGATTTGCCGCCTTTGGCGCCGAGACCAATCAGTTTCAATGGTTTCTCAAGGAGCGCCTGGCCACTGAGAGCGCCGCCCAGGGAATTTATCTCCCTATCCGCGAGGTGCGGGCCGCCTCGGACAAAACGCTTCGCGTCCAGTCGCTGCAGCCAGACATCCGCAACGGTTATCTGCTGTTCCGGCGGGACCAGACGGAGCTTTTGAATCAGCTTTCGCAATTCCCAATGGGTCGCTATGACGACGGGCCCGACGCGCTGGAGGGCGCCGTCCGTTTGTGCAAGCAGGGCGATCGGCTGTTCACTCTGCCGCTGAACCTGTAACCGCAAAAAAGAGGAGCCGGCAAGCTCCTCTTTTTTCCATGATAAATTTCCCGCTTGTTTTTACGGGTTGCACAATAGCATATACAGATAACATCCGCCCACGGAAAGAACATTGCTCACCCCGTGCAGGATCATAGGATATATCACGCTTTTTGCGCGCAAATAGACCATGCCATAAATCATACCATGAACAAAAACATACAAAAGGTTATACCATTGAGTCGACAGCGGGGCCGAAACCCGAATATGTCCTGCGGCAAACAACAGCGCGGTAATCAAGAGGATCACGCTGTCCGTAGACTTGCGTTGCTCCCCGCACGCCGCCCGGAGGCAGGTGATGGGCAGCGCACGACACAGCAGTTCTTCCCCCGTGCCTGACAAAAATAATTGAAACCCCAGCGTTCCCGCCACATTCACGGCGGTGAGCGCATAATCAACCGGAACAATCGCACGTTCCAGCACTCCCACAATCAGATACCAGCCCAGGTTATATACCAGAAAGACGAGACAAAGCCGCGCCACAAATCTCGCGCTTCGGTCGTCTCTCCGGGGCTTTAATGGAAACTCCAGCCCCGCCGCCTTATGCAGCGCAAAGCAGACCGGAAGCGTACACAGCACATACACAACATGATGAATGGACACAGCCAGAAACACGCCGTCCGGATCCAGCACTCCATTGTCAAGCGCAAGGGCGAGTTTCCAGCCCAATCTGTCCACCAATTCCCGAAACAGGATAAAAGCCGCCGTCACGGCAAAAAAGCGCAGGATCGTTTTCCCGGTTTTGCTCATAAAGCACCTTTTCCGGCCCGTTGAAGCGGGCTTTTTATTTATTTTATTGTATTACGGCATACTTTCCTTGTCAACCCGGCCCCAATTTTTCGCACTTTTTTGTTGTAACAGAGTAAAAAATATGCTACAATCAAGCTGCTAATTATTCAATAAGGAGGAATTGTTTATGCGTGTATTCATCAGCGCCGACATCGAAGGCACTACCTTTACCACTCTGTGGGACGAGACCGAGCGCGGCAAAGATCTGTATCCCGCCGCCGCCCGGCAGATGACCGCCGAGGTCAAGGCTGCCTGCGAGGGCGCCGTGGCTGCCGGAGCCGACTATATCCTGGTGAATGACGCCCACGACGAGGCCGTCAATCTGGACGTTTCCCAGCTTCCCGAATGCGTCGAGGTCATCCGCGGCTGGAGCGGCAGCCCGCTGGGTATGGCGGACGGCGTCGACGGCAGCTTCGACGCCGCCATGTTCGTGGGCTATCATGCCGCCGCCGGGCGGATCGGCAATCCCCTTTCCCACACCCATTCCACCAAAACCACCTCCGTGACCCTCAACGGAATGGTCTGCTCGGAATTCCTGCTGTATAGCTGGGCCTGCGCTGCCTTCGGCGTGCCAACAGTGCTTTTGTGCGGCGACAAGACCCTCATTGACGACAGCCGCGGCCTGCATCCCGTCCTGCACACTGTGGCCGTGAAGGACGGTCTGGGCGGCTGCACCAAGTCCATCAATCCCAATCTAGCCTGCCGCATGATCCGGGAAATGGCGGAAAAGGCGCTGTCGCAGGATCTGTCGGGCGCGGGAATCACGCTGCCCGAGCATTTTGTATTCCAGATTTCTTATAAAGAACATCACGACGCGGTGCGCCGCTCGTTCTATCCCGGCTTTGCGCTGCTGGACGATCACACCATCCGCATGGAGACCGGCGATTTCATGGACGTTCTGCGAGCCGTACAGTTCTGTCTGTAAGGGGGCGCTTTTGTGAAAGTCTTTATCAGCGCGGATATTGAGGGCACTACCCTCGCCAACGCCTGGAACCAGACCCTTCCCGTCAACGATCTGGCCACGGCAAAGCCGCATATTCAGCAGATGACCGCCGAGGTCAAGGCCGCCTGCGAGGGTGCCATCGCCGCCGGCGCCACCGAAATCCTCATCAAGGACGCCCATGGCCCCGCCGTCAATCTCGACCCCGTCCAGCTTCCCGAATGCGTACAGCTCATTCGAAGCTGGAACGGCCATCCCTATGCCATGGCTTACGGCGTGGACAAAAGCTTCGACGCCGCCATGTTCATCGGCTACCACTCGGCCGCCGGACGCCGGGGCAATCCCCTTTCCCACACCTACTCCACCAGAACCACGCAGGTGACCCTCAACGGCATGATCTGCACTGAATTCCTGCTGTTTAGCTGGGCCTGCGCGCTGGAGGGCGTGCCCTCGGTGCTGCTCACCGGCGACAAAATGCTCACCGAGGACTCCCTTGCCCAGAATATCCATCCCAAACTGAAAACCGTCGCCGTCAAGGACGGTTTGGGCGGCATGATCCGCTGCCTGCACCCCAAGGTGGCCTGCGATCGCATCCGCGCCGCCGCCGAAGAGGCGCTGCGGCAGGATCTGTCGGACGCGCTGTGCAAGCTGCCCCGGCGCTTTGTGCTGGAGCTGACGTATAAGGAGCACCGGGACGCGGTGCGCTATTCCTGGTTCCCGGGTTTCAAACTAGCAGGTGATCGCACCATCCGGCTGGAAACCGACGATTATCTGGACGTTCTCGCCTGCGTTTCCTATGTGTTCTAAAGATGAGGCCGCTCCCCGCGGGGGCGGCCGGCTTTTCAAAAAAACGCAATTTCCGCAAAAAAATTCTTGACATTTGCCCTGCTTCGCCGTATACTATAAAGGCACCGTGCGAAGGACGATTAGCTCACTTGGCTAGAGCGCCTGTTTGACGTACAGGAGGTAACAGGTTCGATTCCTGTATCGTCCACCAAAGCCCCGCGAAAGCAATGCTTTCGCGGGGTTCTTTTTTGCAAATCCCCGCAGCGGGCACAAGCGCCGCTCCTCTGGAGATCTATTTCACAAAAATAAATATGATTTTTCCTATTGACTTTAATATTGTTTAATGATAATATTAATATTATGAAAGGAGGCCTTCTTTATGACAATCGAACTGCTTCCGGATTGGATGGCTAATCTGGAGGATGAGGATCTCGCGTTCATCAAGCGGTTTCTTCTGGCCTCGGGCTCGCTGAAAGAGCTCGCTAAGCAATATTCCGTCACCTATCCCACCGTCCGGCTCCGGCTGGACCGGCTCATTCAAAAAATCAAGCTCAGCGAAGACACGGAAAAAGATCCCTATATCTCCCTCATCAAGCGCATGGCCGTCAAGGAAAAGCTTGACTTCGGCACGGCAAAGGTGTTGATCGAGGAATATAAAAAACTGCATCAGGAGGCAGCCAAATGAAAGTTTTTATTATTGTATTACTTATCTCATTGGCCGTGTATGCCGGTCTGGTGTTTTTACAGCTCTTTCTTTCCAAACGGCAGAACAAGTGGCCGGGCCTGATCCTGCCCCTGCTGTTTTTTCTGGCGTCGGTTTTTGTGCTGATGGGTCAGCTCGCGCCGGAAGAGGGCGTCACCTTCGGCTTCATTCTGTCAATTGCGGAAACCTTTTTCTGGGCAAATATTCCAACCTTGATCCTGCTTGCCGTCTACATCGCCTGCCGGGAAAAGCTGCGCCGGAAAAAGCAACTGGAGAAAATGGACCTTCAGGATCTGGATTGAGCTTTTGCAAATCAAAGCGGGTCTGCCGTGGCAGACCCGCTGTTTTTTCTCTTTCAGGCCCGGCTCATTTGCCGCGCCGCGTACACCATCCCGTCGTGCCATTTGAGCTCGCCCGCGCGAATCAACGACATCAGCTGGGTTTCGGCGCTGTGCGATACGAACCAGCTCACCTGCCCGTCCCCCTTCCACGTTCCCGTCTCCACAAGAAAATCGCGGATGGCCTCTTCCTCGCTGCGGGGATGATCCATCATCCGCAAAAAGCGGTCGTAAAGCTCCAGCTCCACCCGCACGTTTTCGTCCACCATCAGCTCCAGCGCCTCCAGCGGCGTCGCTCCCTTGTGGGCCGTGACGTAAAAGGGATACTGCGTCTCGCGGATGCGTTCCATGCTTTCGATGGCCTGGTCCGCGTCTTCCATATAGGGCAGCTTGGCCTGCCGCACCCGGGGCACCGACATCATGGCGTCGCCCAGACAGCACACGCCGTCTGGCGTGACCACGGCGATATGGCCGAAGGAATGGCCCGGCGTCTGAATGATGCGGAAGGGCGCGCCGTCCACCGTGACCTCTTCCTGCCCGCCGCTTAGCCAGGTAATGGGATACATGGGACGGATCTTTGTCCACTGGGGATACTGTCCCATGGACTCCAGCATGTCGAATATGGCCTTTGCTGAATCCCGCTCAGCCTCGTGGGCAAAGATCTCCGCACCGTACCGCTCCACCAGCGCGGGGTTGTTGGAAATGTGATCGGGATGCAGATGGGTGCAGATCACCGCCCGCACCGCCAGTCCTTCCCGCTCCAGCAGCTCCGGCAGCTCCGGGCGGGGATAATCGCCGGAATCGATCAACACCGCCTGATCCCGCGACAGACGGTAAATGCCCACGGTGGTAATGGGGGTCTCGATGATCCCGGTCTTTCCGTAAAGAGGGATGATTTCCATATGGGTCTCCGCAAGGGAGTTCCTTTCTCAGTCTTTCAAAACGACACCTGTCATACGCCGGCTTCGTCGTCCAAGGTGATCTCGCCCGCCAAGCTGCGTTCAAACCATGCCCGCACATTTTCCACGCCCCCGGCCCGGGCCAGCACCCACATCAGCTTGGTGAGCGCCGCCTCCGAGGTCATGTCCTGCGCCGAGATGACGCCCCGCTCCAGCGCCAGCTTGCCCACCTCGTATTTGGAAAGATCGCTCTTTTCATACAGGCATTGGCTGGCCACCACCACGGGGATCTCCCGCTGGCGCAGCTCCAGCAGCTTTTTATACAGGTCTCGGTGGACGTAATGCAGCCCGCCCGCGCCGAAGGCCTCGATGACAATGCCCTTGTAATCGCTCTGCAGTAGCAGGTCAAAGATGGCGGGGTCAAGCCCCGGGGTCAGCTTGAGCAGAAACACGTGGGTGCATAACTCCTCTTCCAGCCGGAAAGGCCCTGCGGGACGGGGCGGGAGCAGCTTGTCCCGGATTTCCAGCCCGCCGCCGGTGACCTTGGCCACATAGGGATAATTGATGCTCTCAAAGGCATCGAAGCCCGAGGTGCGCACCTTCACGCCCCGGCAGCCCAGCATCACCTTGCGGTCAAAGGCCAGAAACACGCCGGGCCGCCCGCTGAGGGCCATGGCCGCGGCGCAGCGAAGATTGTCCATGGCGTCGGTGAGCGGATGCACAAAGGGGAGCTGACTCCCCGTGAACACCACGGGGATGGGAAGCTCCCGCAGCATATAGGTCAAGGCCGATGCGGTATAAGCCATGGTGTCGGTGCCGTGAAGGATCACGATGCCGTCGTAATTCCCCGCGGCGGCCGCGGTTTCCCGGGCGATGACCTGCCACTCCTCCGGTTGGATGTTGGAAGAATCCAGCGCCAGAACGTCCCGGCAGTCGATGAGGCAGTCGGTCATGTGCTGCAGGCTGCCCGCCGCGATCTCGGCGGCGGAATGCTCCGGCGAAAGGCCGTTTTCGGTGGCGTCGGAGGCGATAGTGCCACCCGTGGCCAGGATCAGCAGCTTTTTATTCTCCATGTTCGTTCGTCCTTTCCTCTTTTCCCCCGTGGGGCGTATGATATGCGGATGTACTTTCCGCTTTTGTTTTCTGTAAAAGCGCCGCATTGCGGCGCAGGGGCTGCACGCCCCGCCAAACAAAGGCCCGGCCCGCGAACCGCCGGCGGAAGGCCCGGTCGCCCAGCGCCAGATCCGCTTCTGTGATCGCCGGCTCAGGCCGGTCGAACTCGGGCAGCGGCGCCGCCGTCAATCCATGATTTTCTGGACAGCAGAGCTGGCACCGATCGCAGCCCCAGAGCATCCCGCCCCGGCGCAGCAGACGCTCCTGCTCCGGCGTCAGCGCCCCCCGCTTCTGCGTCAGGGCCGAAAGGCATATTTCCGGATCCACCGTGCCGCCGCGCAGCGCGCCGCCGGGACAGGCTTCTTCGCACAGGCCGCAGCCCCGGCAGGGCGTAATTTCCCCGCCCGTTGCGGGAAGGGGGGCGTTTGTGGCAAGAAAGCCCAGAAAGACATAGCTCCCCGCCGCCTCCGTCAGCAAAAGTCCGTTTTCCCCCAGCTTTCCCATACCGCAGCGGGCGGCGGCGTAAACCTCGGGAAAGGGAGAACTGTCGGCCCACGGCGTAAAGACTGCCCCCGGGCACAGCGCCTCCAGCGCCTCGGCTGCGGGACTCAGCCGCCGCAGGATTGCCCGGTGATAGTCCTCGCCGCGGGCGTAACGGGAGATCCTTCCGTCGCGCTCCGTCCCCCGGGCATAGGGAAAGGCGGCGCACAAAAGACGCCTGAACCCCGGCGTCTGTTCTAGCGCCTTTGCCCGTGCTTCTTCGCGCATACGGGGCAGCAGCCATGCGCCGTCGGCGCAGCCCCAGGCGCAGGCGCCCGCCCGCGTCAAAAGCTCTCCCGCCCGCCGCAGGAGCTCTTCCATGGCTGCTTCCCCCTTTTCAGTAAATATTTGGGGTTGTGCGCCCCTTGCGTCTGTGCTACAATCAGGGTTGTGAGGTGATCATGATGTCTGATCTCGAAACGAAACGGCAGTCGTCTTATACCGGCCCGCTGTTCCTGGTAGCGGCCGCCGTCCTCTGGAGCACGGCGGGGGTTTTGTCCAAGTTCATTCCCTGGAGCGCCCTCAGTCTGGCCTGCGTCCGCGGACTCATCGCCGCCGCGGTTCAGATGCTCTATTCCCGCACCTTCCGCGTTAGGGTCACGTGGCCCATTTTGCTCACGGCCGTTTGCTATCTGGGCGAAACCTGCCTGTTCATGTTCGCCAACAAGATGACCTCGGCGGGCTCAGCCATCGTGCTGCAGAATACCTCGCCGCTGTATATCATCCTGCTGTCGCTGCTCATGCTCCGGCAAAAGCCCTCCAGGCTGGATCTTTGCGTGGGAGCGGTGATCTTCGCGGGCATTGTGCTCTCGATGCTCGACACCCTGCGAGGCAGCGAGCTGCCCGGCACGAATCCCGCGCTGGGAAACCTGCTGGCACTGCTGTCCGGCGTATTTTATGCGGGCATTTTTTTCACCAGCCGCCTGCCGGGGGCAAATCCCCTGCACTCCACCATTCTGGGCAACAGCCTTTATGTGCTTTTTCTTCCCTTTTTGCTACGGGATCCCGCCGTTATGCACCCCGCCACCGCCGGCATCCCCGCCTGGCAGAGCTGGCTGGCCGTCTTTTTCATGGGCGCTTGCCAGTTAGGGCTTTCCTGGATCTGCTTCTCCAAGGGCATCCGGACCACACCCTCGCTTCAGGCCAGCTTCATCACCATGGTCGAACCGGTGCTCAGCCCCATCCTGGCGCTGATCTTTTTGGGCGAGGCCATGGGCCTGCTCTCGGTAGTGGGCAGCGTCCTGGTGATAGCTACCATCGCGGTCCACAATGTTTTAACAGAAAAACAGCGGCAAAAGAAGGAAGCCGCGGAAAACTCTTCCTGAATCTGGTTTTTACCGCCGTCCGGCCCGGGGCCTGTCCCCGCCCCGGGCGGTTTTTTTCTGTTTTTTTCCGTATTTGGGCCTTTGGCCCGCATTTTTCGATGATTTTTCCGGCGCGGAGACTTTTTTTGCGCCCTTTTCCGGCGGGACAAGACAATGCTTCCCCGTGCCGATGAGGTCCTCCCGTCCCGCCAAACGCAGCGCCTTGCGTACCAAACCGAAATTTTTCGGGTTGGTGCTCTGCAACAGCGCCCGCTGCATGGCCTTGTCCTCCGGCGTGCGCGCCACAAACACCGGGGTCATATCCCGGGGATCGAGGCCGGTGTAATACATGGCGGTGGACAGGGTGCCGGGGGTGGGATAAAAATCCTGCACCTGTTCGGGCTTCAGGCGGTTTTCCCGCAGATAGCAGGCCAGGTCGATTGCTTCCTTCAGCCCGCTGCCCGGATGGGACGACATAAGATACGGTACCAGATACTGCTCTTTGCCGCAGTCCGCCGTAAGCTCGTAATACTTTCGGCAAAACCGGTCGTATACGTCGGCAAAGGGCTTGCCCATATAGTGCAGCACCCGGGGGCTGATGTGCTCGGGGGCCACCTTGAGCTGCCCGCTGACATGATGCTGCACCAGCTCGCGGAAAAACGAGCCGTCCTTGTCCTGCAGCATATAGTCAAAGCGGATGCCGCTGCGGATGAAGACCTTCTTCACCCCAGGCAGCGCCCGTAGCTTCCGCAGCGTTTCCAGATACGACCGCTCATCGGCGTCCAGATTGGGGCAGGGAGTGGGAAACAGGCATTGCCGGTTGGGGCAGGCTCCGTGCTCCCTCTGCTTTTTGCAGGCGGGATGATCGAAATTGGCCGTAGGCCCTCCCACATCGTGGATATATCCCTTGAAATCCGGGTCGGAAACGATCTTTTTCGCCTCCCGCAAAATCGAATCCCGGCTTCTGGCGGTGACATAGCGCCCCTGATGGAGCGCCAGGGCGCAGAAGTTGCAGGCGCCGAAGCATCCCCTGTTGTGAATGATGGAAAAGCGCACCTCTTCGATGGCGGCCACGCCGCCCTGTGCCTCGTAATCGGGGTGATACCAGCGGGCATAGGGCAGGTCGAACACGGCGTCCAACTCGGCACCCTCCAGCGGCAGCGCCGGCGGGTTCTGGATGAGGAAATGTCTCCCCGTTGGCTGGATGAGCGCACGACCCCGCACATGATCGTTTTCGTTCTGCTGCAAAAAGGCCGCTTTGGCATAAGCGCGCCTGTCATCCCGCACCCGCTCGAAGGAAGGCAGGGTCAAGGCGTTTTCAAAGGCGCATTCCCCGGGGTCTCCCGTCAGAAAACAGGTGCCCCGGATGTCTTTCATTTCCGAAATCTTTTCGCCCTTTTTCAACCTGAGAGCGATCTCGGTCATGGAGCGCTCACCCATGCCGTAAGAAAGCAGATCGGCCCCGCTGTCCTCCAGCACTGTGCGGCGTACCGCGTCGTCCCAATAATCATAATGGGCGAACCGCCGCAAAGATGCTTCAATGCCTCCGATAATCACGGGCACGCCGGGAAATGCCTCCCGTGCCCGGTTGGCGTAAACGATCACCGCTCGGTCGGGCCGTCTGCCCGGCTCGCCGCCGGGGGTATAGGCGTCCCGCGTCCGGCGGCGCTTCGCCACGGAATAATGCGCCACCATAGAGTCAATATTGCCCGCGTTGACCAGCACGCCCAGGCGCGGCCTGCCCATGGCAAGAAAGGCCGATGTATCGCGCCAGCCAGGCTGCGACAAAACGGCCACGCGGAAGCCCTGCTTTTCCAGCACCCGGGAAATCACCGCCGTTCCAAAGGAGGGGTGATCCACATAGGCGTCGCCGGTGACCAGCAGGAAATCATAATAATACCAGCCCCGCTCCAGCATATCCGCCTTGGAAACGGGGAGAAACTCCTCTCTTACGGGCATAACGCCTCCTTCAGCACTCCTTTTTGCGGATCATGCGCTCCTGCCACTCCTGCCTGGTTATGAGCACGGCCCGGGGCTTGCTGCCCTCGTAGGGGCCGACGATGCCCCGCTCCTCCATCTCATCCACCAAACGGGCGGCCCGGGAATAGCCCAGCTTGAGCCTGCGCTGGAGCATGGATGTAGAAGCCTGTCCGCTCTCGATGACGATCTCCACCGCCTCGTCGAACTTTTCGTCCTCGCCCTCGTCCTCCAGTCCGCCGCCTCCGTTGGCGGCGTTTTCGGCGGCCTTGGCCTGGTTTTCGATGTGCTGGATGATGCTGTCGTCATATTCCGCCATGCCGCACTGCTTGACAAAGGCCACCACCTCTTCCACCTCCCGGTCGGAAACAAAGCAGCCCTGCACCCGCTGGGGCTTTTGGATGCCCAAAGGAAAATAAAGCATATCGCCCTTTCCCAGCAGCTTTTCGGCGCCGAGCTGATCCAGAATGATGCGGGAGTCGATGCCGGAAGCCACGGCAAAAGCGATGCGGGAGGGGATGTTGGTCTTCATCAGACCGGTGATCACGTCGGCGGAGGGGCGCTGCGTGGCGATGATGAGATGCATTCCCGCGGCGCGGGCCATCTGCGCCAAACGGATGATGGCCTCCTCCACCTCAGAGCGGGCCACCGCCATCAGGTCGGAAAGCTCGTCGATGACGATGACGATCTGCGGCAACTTCTCGCCCTCGCCGCCCTCGTTTGCATTGCGCTCCATCTCGGCGTTGTAGCTCTTGAGATCCCGCGCGCCCACCTCCGAAAACAGCTTATACCGCCGCATCATTTCGGTGACAGCCCAGTTGAGGGCGCCGGCGGCCTTTTTCGGGTCGGTGACCACGGGGATGAGCAGATGGGGGATGCCGTTGTAAACGCCCAGCTCGATCATCTTGGGGTCCACCATGATGAGGCGCACCTCGTCGGGGGTGGCCTTATAGAGCAGGCTCATCAAAATGCTGTTGATGCACACCGATTTGCCCGAGCCGGTGGTACCGGCGATGAGCATATGGGGCATTTTGGAGATGTCGCCCACCACGGCCTGTCCGGTGATGTCCTTGCCCACGGCGAAGGACAGGCGGCTCTTTGCCGTCTGGAATGCCTGGCTGCCAATGATGTCCCGGGCGGTGACGATCTCCTGCACCTCGTTGGGTACCTCGATGCCCACGGCGTTTTTGTCGGGAATGGTGGAAACGCGAATGCCGGAGGCGCCCAGCGCCAGTGCGATATCGTCGGCCAGATTGGCCACCTTGCTGAACTTGATGCCACGCTGAAGCACCAGCTCATAGCGGGTGACGGCGGGGCCGTCGGTGGTGTCGATCACGGTGGCCGAAACGCCGAAGCTCTCCAGCGTGTCCAGCAGGCGCTCGGCGCAGCGGCGGATGGCCTCCGCCGAACCGGCGGGCTTGCCCGAGCCGGCCTTCAGCAGCCTGAGCGGCGGATAGAGGTAAAGTGGCGTGTCTTCGGCCTTTTCCAGCGCCTTTTCAATCTGCTGGCTGACAGCCGCCGTTTCCTTCGCCACCTCTTTCGGGTCAAGGGTCTCCCGCTTTTCCGGAACGGCAGGCTCCGCGGCAGGCGCCTCAAAGGGCTCGGGTACGTTCGGCGCGGGCTCCCGGACGGCGGTCTGCGGCGCGGTCACGTCAGGCGCGGGCTTGCGCTCCGCGGCGGCACGGGCTTCCTGCTTTTCCTTGTGGAAGATGCCCCGCAGCACCTCGGCGGGAGTTGATACGTTGGGCGGGGCCACGCGGCCCTTGCGGTTGGGATCGGGGGTGCGCTGCGAGACCGGCTCGTCGTCCAGCGCCACGTCGATATTGGGTCGGCGCGCGGCGGCAGTCTGCTCCCGCCAGAGCTGCTCTTCCCGCTGACGGCGGGCAGCTTTCCGCGCCTCTTCCCTGAAATCGGGTTCGGGCTCCGGCGGCAGGGTGTCCTCGGGGATGGGACGGAGCTTTTTCAGCCCCTCCCAAATCTTCCGCGGCGTGAGCCGCAGGCCGCACAGCACGCAAACCGTCAGCAGCAGGCAAAGCAGGATGATGGCGCCCACGGTGGATACCGCCGCCCGCAAAAGCTCGCCCAGCCCGCCGCCGAGCAGTCCGCCGGAGGTAAGCCGCTGCCCGTCCGCTCCCATCTGGGAAAGCCGCGGCAGCGCGGGATAATACTCGGGCCCGTTGGCCAGCACATGGCGCACCGCGCCGAACAACAGGGGGATCGCCGCCCAACTAAGGGCCTGCAGCCGCACCTTTTTCCGGCGACGCGCCACGATCAAAATGGCGCAGATCAGAAGCATCAGCGGCAGCACCTCGCCGCCGTAGCCCAAAAGCCAATAGACCGCCGTGCGATAGCCGTCGATTAAAAAGCCCCGGACGTCAAACAGCGATAGCAGCCCCACAAAGGCCGCCAGCAGCAAAATTGCGCCCAGAATCACGCGGCGCTGGGCAAGCTGTTCGGCTGCCCGCTTCTGTGCGGCGGCGTTTTTTCTCGCGGACGAAGTCCGCTTCCTTCCCGCCGAAGCGCCGCTCTTTTTCTTGCTTTTCTGCGATTTGGTTTGTGCCAAAGCGATTCACCTTCTTCAAAGGATACTCAAAAGGATGGCTGCCAATCCGGCGGCCAGACAATAGACGGAAAACCAGCGGAAGCTGCCTTTTTTCATCAGCAGGCGGACGGTAAAGATGGCCAGATAGCCGCACACCGCCGCCACCACAAATCCCACGGCGCAGGGCAGCAGCATCCCGCCGGAGATGCCCGCCTCCTTTAAGTCGGGGAGCTTGAACACCACCGCGCCCAGCACGGCGGGGATGCTCATCAAAAAAGCGAAACGGACGGCGAAATCCTTGCGGAAACCGCAGAACAGGCCGCCGCAGATGGTGCTGCCCGAGCGCGAGACCCCCGGAAACAGGGCGATGAGCTGCATCAGACCCACCTTGACGCCGTCGGAGTATTTGGCGTCGGCCTCGGTCTTTTTGCCGCCGTTGTGGGCGCTGGCCACCCACAAAAGCACCGCTGTGCAGCACAGGAAAACGCCCACCAGCAGCGTGCTGGAAAACGCCTCTTCCACATAATGCTCCAGCACGGCCCCCAGCGCCAGCGGCACCGTGGCCAGCAGCAGCAGAACAATCAGCCGCCGGGCCGGCTTATTGCGGATCCTGAACCCGTCGATGATCCATTTGACGGCCTCTGCCACCAGTTTTTTCACGTCGCCCCAGAAAGCGGCGATCACCGCCGCCAGCGTGCCCACATGGAGCACCAGGTCAAAGGCTACCGCGTTTACATTGTACCGCTCAAAATCCACCAGCGCCTGCATCAGCGCCAGATGGCCGGAAGAAGAGATGGGGAGAAACTCCGCCAGTCCCTGCACCGCGCCTAAAAGGATCGCCACCCAGATCGGCATAAAACATTCACCTCTATGATCGTCTCGCGGCTGTGCCGCAGCTGCTCTCTGATAAGATATGCGCCATGTCCTCCGCTCAGACGGCGGGTACCTGAACCAGATATTTTTCCAGCATGGCGCAGGGCTTGTACGACTGCTTCACCCGGCGCAGGCCCGGGTCGCCGGCGTCGTCCTCCCGGTTGATGTATTTCACGTCGGGCCCGGCCGCAAAGCGGGAAAACTCCCGCACGATGATCTGATAGGCGCCGTGGATCTGCGCCTCGGCCTTTTCGATGTGGACGTAAAGCGTGTCGCCCCGCGTTTCGCCCATGGCCATGGCCACAATGCTTCCGCCCGCGCGGATCGCGCCCCCCAGAAAGCCGTATACGCCGTAGTGGGCCAAGACCTCTTCCACCTTGCGCTCGTCTTCCCGGAAGGATTCCCCGGGCTTGTCCCGCTCGCTCTCGTAGTGAAAGAAATACCGCCGCACCTCTTCCAGGTTGTCCGCCCCGATAGGCTCGAAGCGCCAGTCGGGAAAGGCGCGGACAAACTGGCTGATCTGGTTGCGCTGGGCGGCGTAATGCCTGCCCCGCAGCTCCTGAAGATCCTGCGCCCGATAGAGATAATCGGCCGAATCGGGCAGTTCCTCCACTGCGGCCCCGGGCCAAAGGCTCAGCACGGTGTCCAGATCCTCCCGGGCGGCAAACAGCGTCAGAGGCGCGCCCTGGGCCCGCAGGGCCTTTTCCAACAGCTTCAGGGCCGCCGGGATGTCGCCGTCCATGGGAACGGAGCAGATCCGCAGGCCGCTTTGGGGCAGGACCGAGCGGAGGAACAGCGTACCGTTTTCCTCGGCATACTGCGTTTGATAAAGGTCGCGCCAGAGAAACGTGCCTCCCACGGTGCCGTCGCAGATACGGCTGGGTTGTTTCACGAAATAGTGACGCAGAGGCGGGATGACCTCCAACGTCAGCGGTTTAAACGTCAGCATAAAGACAGGAACTCATCCTTTCAAAACCGTCATAGCAATACAGAATAAATTATAGCACAGATTTTTCTTTTTTGCACCTGTTTCCGGCGGATTTCCAAGAAAAAACCGTGTCAGCGGCAAAAAAAACGGAAGCCTTTCTGATTTTTTCTGAAATCTTTCGCTTTTCGCCCGGCCACGGCTTGCGCCGCATTTCAGAAAATGCTATCATCATGAGAGAAAACCGCGAAAGGAGACCCCGCCATGGCAAAGAACGACCGATCCCGCACCCAGACGCTGCTCAAGCTGGGGACGGTGCTTTTCCTGCTGCTGATGGCGGGGATGTGCCTGTGGGCGTGGCGGCGCGGCCTGTTGCGGGACGAGGCGCTTCTGCAGGAGTTTATCGACAGCAAGGGTGCCTGGGCGCCGCTGATCTTTCTTTTGATGCAGATCATGCAGATCCTCATGGCCTTCGTCCCCGGCGGGATCCTGCTCACCGCGGGCGTGGTGTGCTTCGGCCCGTGGATCGGGCTGCTGTATAATTTTGTGGGAACGGTACTGGGCTCCTCCATCAATTTCGCCATCGCCAGGCGCTGGGGCAAGCCGCTGGTGCGCCGGCTGATTTCCGAACAGACCCGTGTTAAATACTTCAAGTGGCTGAACGAGAACCAGAAACGCTTTGCCTGGCTCTTTGCCGCGGCCATCCTGCTGCCCTTTTTTCCCGACGACGCCCTGTGCCTCATCGCGGGCCTCACCGAAATGTCCTGGAAGCGGTTTCTGCTGATCCTGCTGCTCAAGCTGCCCACCATCGCGGCTTACAGCATCCTGTATCTTTCGGCCCGCCCGCTGCTGGGCGGGTGAGGGGCAAGCCTGCGCACCAGCGGCAAACCCCGATTTCTGACCCCCAGAGCAGGAGCATCGTTTCGGGCCGCCCCCCCATACGCCCCGAAACGACGCTCCTGCTTTTGAAAACCGAGTGCTGTCAACCATGTAGAAGGAGGCCGCCGGCCATGGATAACCCGTCAGCGGAACGCAACGTCTTTTGGAACCAAAATTTCCGGCTCGTATTCTTCGGCGCGCTGGTGTCGGAGCTGGGCGCAGTCCTGTACAGCTTTGCCGTCAGCTTTTATATTCTGGAGATCAGCGAAAACAACGCCTTTTTGCAGGGGCTCTATCTGTCCCTCTGCGGCGTCATGCTGCTCATCTTCACCCCCATCGGCGGCGTGCTGGGCGACCGCTTTCACAAGGGGCGGATCATGTTCCTCTGCGATTATCTCAAGGGCGGGCTGATCCTGCTGGCCACGCTGGCCATGCTGGTCTTTCCCGCGCCCCGGGCGCACATCCTGCTGCTGTTTGCCGTCGGCCTGCTGGGGAATGCCGTCAGCGGCATCTTCAACCCGGCGTCCGGCGCGCTGCTGCCCCATATCGTGGCGGAGCACAAGCTCCAGCAGGCCACCGCCTACTTCTCCGTCAAAAGCGCGACGCTTAACATTCTGGGGGTCGTGCTGGCGGGCGTGCTGTATGCGGTGATCCCGATCCATCTGCTGTTTTTCATCGTCGGCCTGTGCTACGTCCTGTCCGGCGTGTCAGAGATGTTCATCCGCTATCGGCACGTCAATCGCGAGGAGCGGCTGACCGTCCGGCTGGCGCTGACGGACATGCGCGACGGGCTGGTCTATCTGAAGGCCCAGAAGGCCATTTTGGCCCTGATGGCGGCCATTCTGTTTATCAACTTCTTTACCTCGCCTATCTTCGGGAATTTCGTTCCCTATTTTATCAAAACCGACGTTGCCGCCGCCCCCTCGTATCTGTTTGACGGCCTGCTCACGCCGGAGCTGTGGTTTTCGGTGTTCAGCGTACTGGTGGGGGCCAGCTCTCTTGTGGGCTCGGTCATCATCAGCACCCGGAAGCAGGCGGAAAAATGCGGGCGCCGCACCGCGCGGCTGCTTTGCGTGATGGCGGGCCTTATGGTCCTGCTCACCCTCTCCTACTGGCTGCTGGTGCGCCGCGGCCTTTCCCTGAACGCCTTTTTGCTGCTGTTCAGCCTGAGCTGCCTTGGGGTCGGATTTCTTGTGGTCCATATCAACATCCCCTTCAACACCGTGTTGATGCGCATCGTGGAAAAGGACAAGCTGAGCAAGGTCACCAGCATCATCAGCCTCTTCGCCCAGGGCCTGACGCCCATCGCCTCGGTGCTGGCCGGCGCCGTTTTGCAGTATTTCGGCAGCACGCCGCTGCTGGTGGCCTGCTCGGTGGGCTTTACAGTTACGGCGCTGTCGCTGCTGTTCAATAAGGCGACGCAAAGCATTTGACGGCTCCGCCGGACGCGATTTTGACTTTTTTGACAAGCAGAGGGCCCGCCTTTCGGCGGGCCCTCTGCTTTGCTCTGTTTTGGGGGAAAAGAGATAAAAAGGAAAATGAGGGGGCAAAACGCATTTCGCTATCTGCATGATTATCATACCATACCCCCCGCCAAAATTTGTTGCCGTTTCGTAAACGGTCTCTGAACTTTTTCCGGATAATTTTTTAAGAACGGTCGGCCGCCGTCATGGCCAGCAGGGTACATTCCAACGGCAGGTCGGTCCCGTCGCGGCGCACCACGACAATCACCGTGTCGCCCACGGTGCAGCGGTCCTTTTCCCGGTTGAGCACGGTATAGTTGGAAATGGGCACGCCGTTGAAGGCCAGGATCCAGTCGCCGGGGCGAATGCCGGCCCGGTCTGCGGCGCCGTCTTCGGTCACCGAATCCACCCGCACAGCGGGCCATTCGCCGTCGTACTGAGTCACCACCACCCCCAGCCACGGGCGGTCCTGCACAAAGCCGTAGCGAATCAAGTCCTGCGCCACCTCCACCACCCGGTCGATGGGGACGGCAAAGCCGATGCCTTCCACCCGGGCGCCCCCGTCGCGGCTGATCTTGGCGTTGACCATGCCGATCACTTGGCCCGCGCTGTTGAGGAGAGGGCCGCCGGAATTGCCGCTGTTTACGGCGGCGTCGAATTGCAGAAGCGACATCTCATACCGTTCCACCACCACGCTGCGCTCCCGGGCGGACACCACGCCCACCGTCAGGGTCTCGGCAAAGCCCTTCCCCAGCGGATTGCCTAGCGCTACCGCCGTCTCCCCCACCAGCACCTGGCCGCCGTAGCCCAGCTCGGCGGGCTCCATCCCGCGGGCCGCCACCTTCAGCACGGCGATGTCGGTCTGGAGATCCGAGGCCACCTTCTGCGCGGGAAACACCGTTCCGTCAACGGTCTTGACTTCAATGGTCCCATCGCCGCCCTCCAGCAGGTGGGCGCAGGTGACGACGTATCCGTCTTCGCTGAACACGATGCCCGTCCCCATAGCCACGCTGTCGGGGAAGGTCACGGTGATCTCCGTGACCCAGCCGCGGCATTTTTCAAAAATTTCCGGAACGGAAAGGGCTTTTTCCCGGTCGGTCTGCACCTGCGAAAAGATCACCTTCCGCCCGGTCAGGCTCACCTGGCGCCCCGTCAGCCAGTCGTAAAGAGTCACCGAACCGGCAGCGACGGCAGTAAGCAACACCAGGGCGGCAAGGATCCCCGCCGCCCAAGCCAGCGGGCGGCGCCATCTGCGGGCCCGCCTGACCCGCAGCTCCGGCAAAACGGCCATCCCCCGGCCGAAAGAATCGTAATGGCGGTCTTCACCCATAGTCGTTCCTCCGTTGCTTTTGTTTTTTTCAGTATAACCCATCCTGCGGCAAAAGAAAAGTCCGCGTCTGCCCCTTCCGGCGGAAAAATTACAAAACACGGTGGAAACCCTTTCCTTTTTGTTGTATAATGTTTTCATCCAAATACCCCGTCGCGCCCCCGGCGCTTACGGAAAGGAGCATGTTATGAGCCGTCAACAGGAATATGAGCGCTGGCTTCTGTCCCCTGTGATCACCGAATCGCAGCGGGCCGAGCTCTCCGCGCTCACCGAGAACGAGATCAACGATCGTTTTTACCGCACGCTGGAGTTCGGCACCGCCGGACTGCGGGGTGTGATGGGCATGGGCCTCAACAGGATGAACGAATACATCATCCGTCAGGCCACCGACGCCTTTGCCCGCGTCATTTTGGAAAGCGGCATGGCAGAAAAGGGCGTGTGCATCTGCTATGACTGCCGCATCAATTCCCGCTTTTTCGCGGAGGAGGCCGCCCACGTGATGCGCTGCCGGGGGATCCCCGTGCGGCTCTTCCGGGGCTGCCGCCCCACGCCTCAGCTCAGCTTCGCCGTGCGGCATTTTGACGCGGCGGCGGGCATCAACGTCACCGCCAGTCACAATCCCAAGGCCTACAACGGCTATAAGGTCTACTGGAACGGCGGGGCCCAGCTCCCGCCGGACAAGGCGGCCCTGGTGGCCGAAAAGATGGCGGGCATCGATCCCCTCTCTCCCCGTCTCACCTGCGAGCATCCCGCGCCGCTGACCTGGCTGGAGGAGGATTTTGACGAGGCGTTCATCTCCGCCGTTTTGAAATGCGCCGTCGCTCCCGAAAACCTGGCACTGGCCGACGACGGGTTCCGCGTGGTTTATTCCGCCTTCCACGGCGTGGGCGGCTTTGCCGTGCCGCAGGTGCTCAAGCGGGCCGGGCTGCGGCAGCTCATCCCCGTGCCGGAGCAGTTCGAGCCCGACGGCACCTTCCCCACGCTGGAAAGCCCCAATCCCGAGGAGCCCGCGGGCTTTGCCATGGCCATCGAGCTGGCGAAGCAGCACGACGCCCCCTTTATCATCGGCACCGACCCCGATTCCGACCGCATCGCCATCGTGGCCCGGGACAGGACGGGGGAATATATCCCCATCACCGGCAACCGCACGGGGGCGCTTCTGCTCCACTATATCCTCACGGCGGGGGCCGAAAAAGGCGTCCTGCCCGATCACCCCGCTTTGATCAAAACGGTGGTCACCACCCCTCTGGCCCAGAAGATCGCGGAGGCCAGCGGCGCCGCCTGCTTCAACACCTTCACCGGCTTCAAATACATGGCCGAAAAGCTGGCCCGGCTGGAACAGGAGGGCGTGTATCACTACGTCCTGGCCTTTGAAGAGTCCATCGGCTATATGATCGGCGATCACGCCCGGGACAAGGACGCCGTGGTAGCCGCCCTGCTCCTGTGCGAGATGGCCGCCTGGTATCACCGCCGGGGCATGACCGTCATCGACGGACTGGAGGAGATCTGGAAGCAGTACGGCGTTTACGGGGAAAACACCGTCAACGTCATGCTTCCCGGAGAAGACGGCATGCACCGCATGGCCCGCATCATGGAGGCGCTGCGGCAGGCTCCCCCCGCGGAGCTCGGCGGTGTGACGGTGTCCGCATGGCGGGATTATTCCGCCGGGGTGCGGCACTGCACCGAGGGCGATTCTCCCACGGAGATCTCCGGCTCCAACGTGCTGTATTATGAGTTTTCCACCGGCGAGGCGCTGGTGATCCGCCCCTCGGGCACCGAGCCCAAGATCAAGATCTACGCGCTGATGCAGGGCGCCTCCGCCCCCGCCGCCGACAGGCGCGCCTATGCCTGCGCTGCGGCGGCGCAGGAAACGATCCTGGCGCTGTAACGCCCGGCCCGCCACGCTTGTTTTCAAAGCGAATTCCAATAAACGGGGAGGTTTTTTCATGAAACGAAAGATTCTGGGCCGCACCGGCCTTTCCGTAGCCGAAAACGGCTTCGGCGCGCTTCCCATCCAACGCATTCCGGCGGAAGAGGCCGCCGCCATATTGAACAATGCGCTGGACCAGGGCGTGAATTTCATCGACACCGCCCGCGCCTATACCGACAGCGAAGAAAAGATCGGCCTTGCCATCTCGCACCGGCGGGATGACTATGTGCTGGCCACCAAGACCATGGGCCGCACCAAGGCCGCCGCCCTAGCCGATCTGGAAACCTCGCTGCACAATCTCAAGACCGACCACGTGGACATCTGGCAGCTCCATTGTCTATCAGAACTGCCCGACACAACCGATCCCGGCAGCGCTTATCATGCCCTTCTGGAGGCCCGCGCCGCCGGGAAGACCCGCTTCATCGGCATCACCACCCATCGCCTGCCCGTGGCGGTGGAGGCCGTCAAAAGCGGTCTGTACGACACCGTCCAGTTCCCCCTGTGCTATCTGGCCTCGGACGAGGATCTCACCCTCATTGACCTGTGCCGGGAGCACAACGTAGGCCTCATCGCCATGAAGGGCATGAGCGGCGGGCTGATCTCCAGTCCCCGGGCGGCTTACGCCTTTTTCACCCAATACGATAACGTGGTGCCCATCTGGGGCGTTCAGAAACAGCGGGAGCTGGAGGATTTCCTCACCGCCGCCCG
The DNA here is from genome assembly GCA_017455565.1 of Clostridia bacterium. Lineage (GTDB taxonomy): Bacteria > Bacillota > Clostridia > Oscillospirales > Butyricicoccaceae > UBA4644. The sequence continues at coordinate 25,795 of JAFSZV010000057.1, read as the reverse complement.
GGAGGGCGTCACGCTGACGGACGAGCTTCGTGCCGTCATCGCCAAGGACAAGGAGGAACTCAAGGGCGGCTTTTGCCGGGGCTGCGGCTACTGCATGGCCACCTGCCCCGTGGGGATCCCCATCTCCACCGCCGCCCGGATGCGGCTGATGCTGGGCCGCGCCCCTTGGCAGGACTACACCACGCCGGAGTGGATCGAAAAAATGTCCACCATTGAGCAATGCCTTCACTGCAATCTTTGCGCCTCTCATTGTCCCTATGAGCTGGACACCCCCGCCCTTTTGGAGGAAAACTACGCCTATTACCGCGCCTTCTGCGCGGAGAAAGGACTGATCTGACCGCCGCCCCGCCCTTCTCTGAGAAAGGAGCCACCTATGAAACACCGCTTATTATCCGCTTTGCTCTGCGCCGGCCTTCTGGTGGCGCTGGCTCCCGGCGTCTTTGCCGAAAACGGCCCGCCGGGCGACGTATTGCAAGACAATTTCTTCCGCGTCACCTCCGCCGAAGGCTGGCGGCAGGGTGAGCTGGATCGTTTGATCGTGCTGGACGAGGTGGGCGATGGCGCGCTCTGCCTCGCGCCCGGAGAGACCGATGGGGCCTATCGTTCTCCGGAAATGACCGTCCCCGCCTTTGAGTATCTGGTGGCCTCCTGGAGCGCCGACACGCCGGAGGGCTCCTGGGTGGAGATCCGTGCCCGCGCTTACGTGGATCAAAAAGAGCAGTGGAGCGATTGGCTCTCCTGGGGAAAAAGCGGCATCCGGCTCGCCCGGGGCAGCCTTGACCGCTCTGACGGGCTGGCAAAAATGGACACCGACACTTTTATCGTTCTGGGCAGCAGCGGCGAGACCGCCTCGCGAGTGCAGGTGGAGGCGGTGCTCCATTCCGACGCGCCCGACGCTTCGCCCTGCCTCCGCAGTCTGTCCGGCACCATGAAAAACACGCTGGCCGGGCAGGACATTCCCGTCTATCAACCTCATGCCGGCGAGCCGCTGCCCGAAAAGGTTCTGCTGGCGGCGCCCGCCTATTCCCAAATAACCCGGGATCCCGCCATCGGCAATTCCATCTGCAGCCCCACCAGCCTGTGCGTGATGCTGGGGCAACGGGGCTTAGAGCTTTTTCCCGAGGAGGTCGCCCTACAGGAATATGACTTCAGTTACGGCTTCGGCAACTGGCCCTTTACCGTGGCTTACGCCGGCGCCTTCGGTTTCGACGGCTACTGCCACTACGCCGACCTGGATTTCGTCCGGCAGGAGCTGGCCCATGGCCGCAGCGTGGCGTTGAGCGTCCGCTATTCCTCTACTCCAAACGGTGCCAATCCTTATTTGGAAAATGGTGCCATCTCCAACACAAGCGGCCACCTCATCGCCATCGTGGGATATGAAACGATCGACGGCGTCGAATATTTCTACAGCAACGACAGCGCCGCGGGCGACGACGTGTCCTGCGCCCTGCGCCGCTATCGGGCCGACCAGCTTGACGCCGCCTGGAGCGGCCGCATCGTCTATGTTGTCAGCGCGTCGCCCGAGCAGGGTGCCGGCCTTGCCGCGCCTCAGCGGATCGAGGCCGCGCTGGAACCCGCCGACGCCGCGGGAACATACCGTCTGACCGCAGGCGGCGCGCCGGTGGAGCTGAGCCGCTTCTTTTCGATGAAGACCGAATCGCTGGGCGCGGGAACGGCGTTTTGGATCGAGGACAGCGCGTCCGCGCCCGCCATGCCCGATCCGGTCCCCGTGACCGCCGCCAATCTTCCCAGGGAGTATCTCAGCGTCTCGGCGGGGCTGGTCTCGCTGACCGGCGCCCAGCAGCAGGCGCTTGCCGAAAAATCGGGCACGGTCTGGATCATTCAAAACGACGGCGTTACCTACGCGGCCACCCTTACCGTCGAGCCCTATACGCCGCCCGCGGAAACTGATCCCGCCGCGGATCCCGCCTCACCGACAACGCAGCCCGGCACGGACACGTTTCCCACCGTTTACGTGGTCATTGCCGGCGCCGCGCTGTTGTTGGCGATCATCCTTCTGTTAAAAAAGAAACGCTGATGTTTTTTTACCGTCCCGCAAAAGCGGGGCGGTTTTTTACGCAAAAACGCCCGGAAGAGCTGCGCTCTCCCGGGCGTGTGCTTTTGATTGAAATGTTACAGGTTGAAGAACGCGTCCTTACCCAGATACTTGGCTGCCTCGCTCAGCTCTTCTTCGATGCGGAGGAGCTGATTGTACTTGGCCACACGGTCAGAGCGGGAGGGGGCGCCGGTCTTGATCTGCCCGGCGTTCATGGCCACCACCAGGTCGGCGATGGTGGTGTCCTCGGTTTCGCCCGAGCGGTGGGACACCACGGTGGTGTAGCCGGCGCGGTTGGCCATCTGGATGGCGTCCAGCGTTTCGGTGAGCGAGCCGATCTGGTTGACCTTGATGAGCACGGAATTGGCCACCTTCTTGCTCAAGCCGGTGCGGATGCGCTCCACGTTGGTGACGAACAGGTCGTCGCCCACCAGCTGGACCTTGTCGCCCAGCGTCTTGGTGAGCATCTCCCAGCCCTCCCAGTCGTCTTCGCCCATACCGTCCTCAATGGAGATGATGGGATACTTCTGCACAAAGTTTTTCCACATATTCACCATCTGCTGGCGGGTCATGGTCTTCTTGGCCTTGGGCAGATCGTAGCAACCAGTCTCGGGATTGTACCAGTCGGACACGGCGGCGTCCATGGCGATCATAAAGTCCTCGCCGGGCTGATAGCCGGCCTTTTCGATGGCGGCCACGATGGCCTTGAGGGCGTCCTCATCCTTCTTCAGGTTGGGGGCGTAGCCGCCCTCGTCGCCCACGCCGGCGGCGGGGGTGCCCTGCTCCTTCAGGACGGTCTTCAGGGTGTGGAAGACCTCGGCGCACATCCGCAGGGCCTCGCGCCAGGAGGGCGCGCCCACAGGCATGACCATGAACTCCTGGATATCCACGTTGTTGGTGGCGTGGGCGCCGCCGTTGAGGATGTTCATCATGGGAACGGGCAGGGTCTTGGCGTTGGGGCCGCCGATATAGGCGTACAGCGGCATGCCCAGCGCCTCGGCGGCCGCCTTGGCGCAGGCCAGCGACACGCCCAGAATGGCGTTTGCGCCCAGACGGCCCTTGTTGGGGGTGCCGTCCAGCTCGATCATGGTGCGGTCGATGAGGGCCTGATCCATGGCGTTCATGCCGATGACGGCCTCGGCCAGCTCGCCGTTGACGGCGTCCACGGCCTTCAGCACGCCCTTGCCCTTATACCGGCTCTTGTCGCCGTCCCGCAGCTCCACCGCCTCGTGAACGCCGGTGGAAGCGCCGGAGGGCACGGCGGCACGGCCGCAGAAGGTGCCAGTGCCGTCTTCCACATAGACCTCTACCTCGACGGTGGGATTGCCGCGGCTGTCCATGATCTCACGGCCGACGACGTCAACGATCTCCAAAAACTTTTTCATGTTCTTTTCCTCCTGTTTATCGAATCGGATCTTCCAAACAAAATCAAACCAGCGGGCGGCCGGTCATCTCCGGCGGCTGGGGAAGGCCCAGCAGCCTGAGCATGGTGGGGGCCAGGTCGCACAGCGCGCCGCTTTCGATCCGCCCGCCGCCGTTTACCAAAATCACGGGCACCCGGTTGGTGGTGTGCTGGGTAAAGGGGACGCCGTCCTGCTCCATACATTCGGCGTTGCCGTGGTCGGCGGTGATGATGGCAGCGCCGCCCATGCGCCGCAGCGCGGCGAGCACCGTTCCCACACATTCGTCCACGGCCTCCACCGCCCGCACGGCGGCCTCAAACACGCCGGTGTGCCCCACCATGTCGCAGTTGGCGAAGTTGAGGATCACCACATCGTATTTGCCGGTCTCGATGCGGGCGGCGCACTCCTGCGCCACAAGATAGGCGCTCATCTCCGGCTGGAGATCGTAGGTGGCCACCTTGGGCGAGGGGATGAGCACCCGGTCCTCCCCATCAAAGACCCGCTCCTCGCCGCCGTTGAAGAAGAAAGTGACGTGGGCGTACTTCTCGGTTTCGGCGATGCGGAGCTGGGTCAGGCCCCGGGCCGCGATATATTCCCCGAAGATGTTGGTCAGCTTCTGGGGCTTGAAGGCCACCTCCACGTTGGGCATGGAAGCGTCGTACTGGGTGAAACAGACGTAATGGGGCCGGATGGCGCCCGCCTCCCGGGGAAAGCCGTCGAAAGCCTCGTCGCACAGGGCCCGGGTGATCTCACGCGCCCGGTCGGGGCGGAAGTTGTAGAAGATCACGCTGTCCTCGCGGCGGATGGGGCGTTCGGTGACGATCACCGGCTCCACAAATTCGTCGGTGACGCCGGCGGCATAGCTGTCCTGCACCGCGGCCGCGGCGCTTTGCGCGCGGGGCGCCTTGCCCCGGGCCAGCGCGTCATAGGCCCGTTCCAGCCGCTCCCAGCGCTTGTCCCGGTCCATGGCGTAAAATCGGCCGGAAACCACGCCGACCTCGCCGCCGCATTCCTGCAGCTTTTCCTCCAGGGCGCGCACATAGGTGATCCCGCTCTCGGGCGGAGTGTCGCGCCCGTCCAAAAAGCAATGCACCAGCGGGCGCACGCCCGCTTTGGCGCACAGGTCGATGAGAGCAAAGAGATGGGTCAGGTGGCTGTGGACGCCGCCGTCGGACAAAAGGCCCATAAGGTGGACTCTGCCGTCCCGCGCCTTTGCCTGATGGATCGCCTCCAGCAGCACGGGATTTTCAAAGAAATCCCCGTCGGAGATGGATTTTGTGATGCGGGTGAGCTCCTGATAGACCACCCGCCCCGCGCCGATGTTGGTGTGCCCCACCTCGCTGTTGCCCATCTGCCCCTCGGGCAGGCCGACGGCCATGCCGGAGCACTCCATCAGGGCGTTGGGGCAGGTGTGGAACAGCTCGTCCAGCACGGGGGTCTTCGCCGCGGTCACGGCGTTTTCCGGCCCGGCGGGGGCTTTGCCCCAGCCGTCCAGGATCATCAGTAACAAAGGTTTTTTAGTCATGTTGTTCTGCCGCCTCTATGATCTTTCCAAAGCTTTCGGTTTTCAGCGACGCGCCGCCGATCAGGCCGCCGTCTACATCGGGCTGGGCCAGAAGCTGACAGGCGTTGCCGGTGTTCATGCTGCCGCCGTAGAGGATGGAAACGCCCCGGGCAGCCCGCGCGCCGTAATTCTGCCGGAGCACCTCACGGATGCAGGCGCCTACCTCGTTGGCCTGCTGGGGGGTGGCGGTATAGCCGGTGCCGATGGCCCAGATGGGCTCATAGGCCACGGTGACACGCCGGAGCTGCTCCAGCATCACGCCACGCAGGGCGGTCTTGACCTGCATCCGCACCACGTCCAGCGTCACGCCGTTGTCCCGCATCTCCAGGGTTTCGCCCACGCAGACGATGGGCCGGAGCCCCGCCTGCAGCGCCGCCAGCACCTTCTGGTTCACCAGCCGGTCAGTGTCGCCCCAGTCGCGCCTGCGCTCGCTGTGGCCGACGATGACGTATTTCACCCCGGCCTCTGCCAGCATCTCGCAGGAGATCTCGCCGGTATGGGCGCCGCTGGGCTCAAAATGGCAGTTTTGCGCGCCGATGGCGATCTTGCTCCCCTTGGCGGCCTTGACCGCCGCGGGGATCTGCAAAAAGGGGACGCACAGCACGATATCGCACCATTTGGCCCGGGCCGCCAGCGGCTTTAACTCGGTAATGAAGCGCTTGGCCTCCTCGGCGTTGAGATTCATCTTCCAGTTGCCGGCGATGATGGTTTTTCGGTATCTGAGATCCATAGGCTTCCTTCTTTTATTTTATTCCGCGTCCAGCAGGCAGGCGATGCCGGGCAGCTCCAGCCCCTGCAAAAACTCCAGCGAAGCGCCGCCGCCGGTGGAGATATGGGTCACCTGACGGGAGAAGCCAAGCTGATCCACCGCCGCCGCGCTGTCGCCGCCGCCCACGATGGAGATGCCCTTGGAGCGGGCCACCGCCGTGGCGATGGCGCGGGTGCCGTTGGCAAAGTTGGGCATTTCAAAAACGCCCGCCGGGCCGTTCCACACCACCGTGCGGGCGTCTTCGATGATTTTGGTATAGGCCTCGATGGTCTTGGGGCCGATGTCCATGCCCATGAAGCCGTCGGGGATATGGCCGCTCTGGACGCACATGATGTTGGCGTCGTTGGCAAAGCGGTCGGCCACGATGTTGTCCAGCGGGAGCATGAGCTTGGCGCCGCAGGCCTCGGCCTTTTCCTTCAGGCCGCGCACCTCGTCCAGCATGGCGTCGTTGCAGAGCGAGTCGCCGATGGTGCCGCCCTCGGCCTTCATAAAGGTATAGCTCATGCCGCCCAGCACCAGCACATAGTCGCAGTGCTCCAGCAAAAGGCGCTCGATGAGGGCCAGCTTTTCATCCACCTTCGCGCCGCCCAGAATGGCCACGAAGGGATGCTCGGGGGCTTCCATGGCGCGGCCCATAATACCGATCTCATTTTTGATGAGGAAACCGCACACCGCAGGCAGATAATCGGCCACCCCGGCGGTAGAGGCGTGGGCCCGATGGGCCGTGCCGAAGGCATCGTTGACGAAGATCTCGGCCATGGAGGCAAGCTCTTTGGCAAAGGCGGGGTCATTCTTCTCCTCCTCGGGGCGGAAGCGGATGTTCTCCAGCAGCATGACCTGGCCGGGCTTGAGCGCCGCGGCCATGGCCTTGGCCAGCGGGCCGACGATGTCCTCGGCCAGCGGGACGTCCATGTTCAGAAATTCCCTCAGCCGCTGCGCAACGGGCTTAAGGCTCATGGCGGGGTTGACCTTTCCCTTTGGGCGGCCCAGGTGCGAGCACAGGATGATCGCCGCTTTCTGCTCCAGCAGATAGCGGATGGTGGGAAGCGCGCTGCGGATGCGAATATCATTGGCGATCTCGCCCTGATCGTTCATAGGCACGTTGAAGTCGCAACGGAGAAATACTTTCTTTCCGGAAACGTCGATGTCCGTTACGGACTTCTTGTGATAATTCATGGCAGTCGTCCTCGCAATCTCTCTGTATTTTGTTGGTTTTCGGCGGTGATCCGCCTTTTTTGATTATAGTATAGGGCGCTTTTTTTTGCAACTGAAAAAAGCTTTTTTCAAATATGCCCGCGGGATTTTTGGTAAATTCCGATAGAAAACCGCCTTTTTTCTGAACATTTTGGCGGGGTTGCCGGATTGCGCTCCGTTTGAAAAAAAGCGGCGGGGCCCTGCGGACCCGCCGTCATTCTTGCCGAAATCCCGGGGTGGGATTTGTGAATTCTTCTCTCCCCGCGCCCTCTGGCGCGGTCATTTGAGCCGGTATTCCAGCTCCACCGCGCCGTGGCTGATCTCGCCGGTGGGAACAAAACCCATCTTTTCGCAGACGTGCAGGACGCGGCGGTTCTTCGGATCACATTCGCAGATCACCCTGTCGTATTTTTCGGGGTGTGACCGGGCCCGCTCCAGAACAAGGCCAACGGTTTTCTGTCCGTAGCCTTTGCAGGTTTGCTCCTCCGGAAACATGAGCCGCCAGATACAGAGCCAGCGCGCCTCCGTATCCTCCTCCAGAAGCAAAAAGCCCACGGGCTCTTCGTCCCGATAAACGGCGTAGGGAAACACGTCGCCGTTTTCCCGATAAAGCCACGCCTGCGCCAAAGAATAGCTGTTGGACGCCACGTACTTCTCCTCCGGCGGCCGTTTCATGCGGATAATATCGTCAAAATTGTCTTCATTGATCTCGCGCAAAGATATCATACCCTTTTTCTCCTCTCCCATCCGTTTTTCAGTCGGCCCGTCCGGTGAGCTCGCCCCGCTCCTGCAGCCCGGCAAAGCCCTGCTGCCGCAGGGCCTCGTAGGCCATCACCGCCACGGCGTTGCTCAGGTTGAGGCACCGGGCCCCCTCCCGCATGGGGATGCGGACGGCCCGGTCATAATCGGCGGCCAGAAGCGGCTCGGGCAGGCCGTGGGTCTCTTTGCCGAAGAGCAGCCACACATCGCCGCCGTAAGACACGTCGCAATAGCTTTTCGCCCCCTTGGATGAGGCCATCCACGGGCGCACGTTGGGATGGGCCCTGCGAAAGGCCTCCCAGTTTTCGTAATAAAACACCTTCAAAAGATGCCAGTAATCCAGCCCCGCCCGCTTGAGCCATCGGTCCTCAATGGAAAAGCCCATGGGCCCGATGAGATGGAGCTCCGCCCCCGTCACGGCGCAGGTGCGGGAAATGTTGCCGGTGTTTTGCGGGATCTCCGGCTCCAAAAGCACGATATGCAGCATACAAACCTTCTTCTGCGGCCCGGCCGCGTTATTCTTCGATCTCTTCCTCCCGCGGAGGCTCTACACGGATGCCCAGATCGTTCTGCAGCAGCTCCGCCGCGTGGATGGCGCTCCGCCCGTACCGGCTGCGGATGGCGTCCACCGCTGATTCCAGATCCTCGCGCTTTTTCCGCTTTTCGGCGTCCTCCTCGTCAAACAGCCGGAGCTGCTCGGTCTCCTCCTCCGGCGTCACAAGCTGGAGCGCCGTCACCGTCAGCATGCGGATGGGCTTGTGTTCCTCCCAGTTGTCCCGCAAAAGCGCCATGCAGGTCTCGGTGAGCGCCGAGGCCAGATGGGTTGGCCGCTCCAGCCCCCGCTGGCGGGTAATGACCCGTAGGGACGGATCCTTGATGGTGAGCTGGACGGTGCGGCACTTGACGCCGCCCCGGCGCATTCGCCCCGCCACCTCGTCGGCCAGAGCGCGGATCCCCATGCGCGCATCCTCCCAGCCCACCAGATCCCGCCGGAAGGTCATACCGTTGCCGATGGATTTCACGGGGCGGCTGTCGTAGATCGAGGCCACGGGGCTGTCGTCCAGCCCGTTGGCGTATTCCCAAAGTTGCTCTCCCAGCTTGCCCAGACGGGCCTGCAGCGTTTCTTTGCCGGCAAGGGCGATCTGCCCGATGGTATGGATGCCCATACCCGCCAGCGTCAGCTTGACCCGGCTGCCCACGAACAGCAGGGCGTCGGCCGGCTTGGGCCAGACGAGATAGGGCATATCCTCCCGTCCAATAACGGTGGTGGCGTCAGGCTTTTTGTGATCGGAACCCAGCTTGGCAAAAATCTTGTTGAAGGACACCCCCACCGAGATTGTCAGTCCCGTTTCCTCCCGCACCTCCCGGCGCAGGCGGTCGGCAATGGTCTTTCCGTCGCCGAAAAGCGTCCGGCTCCCCGTCACGTCCAGCCAGCTCTCGTCGATGCCGAAGGGCTCCACCTGCTCGGTATAGCGCTGATAGATGGCGTTCACCACCTTCGACCAGCGGGCATAGTCCTCGTGATGAGGCGGCACCAGCACCAGATCGGGGCATTTTGCCTTTGCTTCGCGGATGGTCTCCGCCGTTTTCACGCCGAAGCCCTTTGCCAGTTCATTTTTGGCCAGAATGATCCCGTGGCGGCTTTCGGGGTCGCCGCACACCGCCATGGGGACGCGCTTAAGCTCCGGATGCCGGATCTGCTCACAGGAGGCGTAAAAGCCGTTGCAGTCGCAATGCAGGATGGTGCGGTCGTTCATCGAACCGCCACGCTCCCCAGCACCTGCCCGATGGGCTCCCGCAGGATGAGCCCCGCCCGGCTGTCGTAGGGGGTGGGGTCCCGGTTGATGAGCACGATGCGCCGCCCGCCGTAATACTGGACGAGCCCCGCCGCCGGATAAACCGCCAGCGACGTGCCTCCCACGATGAGCAGATCGGCATTTTCCAGCGCCTCCACCGCCCGGGCGATCACATCGCCGTCCAAGCTTTCTTCATAAAGCACCACGTCGGGCTTGATCACGCCGCCGCAGTCGCACCGGGGAATGTCCTCCGACGCCTTGATAAAGGCCGCGTCGTAAAATTTCCCGCAGCGGGTGCAGTAGTTCCGGTGTACCGAGCCGTGGAGCTCCAGCACGTTTTTGCTGCCCGCCGCCTGATGCAGCCCGTCGATGTTCTGGGTGATGACGGCTTCCAGCTTTCCGGCCCGCTCCAGTTCGGCCAGTTTTTTGTGGGCCGCGTTGGGCTTTGCCTCCAGCGGCAGCATTTTTGCCCTGTAAAATTCGTAAAAATCCGCCGTGTTCTGCCGGAAAAAGGTATGGCTCAAAATCGTTTCGGGGGGATATTTCCAGGTCTGACGGTACAGCCCGTCCTGCGAGCGGAAATCGGGCACGCCCGATTCGGTGCTCACCCCCGCCCCGCCGAAAAAGACGATGCGCCGGCTTTCGTCGATCCAGTTTTGCAGCGTTTCTTGTTCGGTCATGTCGCACCTCCTTGTTTCCCATTCGTTTCCCGTCCCCACGCCTGTGCAAAGCCCGAGGACTGCGCGGCGCGAAAGACCCCCGCCGCCGCCGCGCCCGTCAGCGCCCCGGCAAAAACGGCGGTCACCAGCAGCGCCGGCAAATAAGAGATCACCGCCGGCGTTTTCATCACCGCCATGGCGGCGCAGATCTGCCCCAGATTGTGGGCCGCCGCGCCGCACACGCTGACGCCGTAGACCGAAAGCCGCCCGCCCTTGCGGGCGGCCGCCATCACGACCATGGCCAGAAGGCCGCCCGTCAGCGAAAAGACCAGCCCCGAAAGACTGCCCGCGAACAGGCTGCCCAAAAAGCATCGGGCGATCAAAACGGCAAAGGCCGGCCCCAGCCCCAAAAAGCACAGGGCGAACAGCGTCACCACATTGGCCAGCCCCAGCTTGATCCCCGGCAAGGGGATTAAAAGTCCCAGCGGGATCAGCCGTTCCACATACGAGAGTCCCAGCGCCAGCGCCGTCAAAAGGGCGCACAGCGCCAGCGTTTTCGTCCTTCGGTTCATGCCCTCACCCCACGATCAAGTCGGCGGCCCCGCCGCCCCGGATGGCCACGGTGATCCGCCCCGGCAGGCAGACGATGCTCTGCCCCGGCCGGGAGATGGGTCTTTGCGCCTGACAATCGCCCCCGGGACAGTGGGAGTCCTCCACCCACACCCTCCCGCCGGAGATGCAGACGGTGAGCGGGTATTCCCCGTCGATGGGGAAGCGCCCCTCCGTCCCCTCCAGCGGCTTTTGCAGCACTTGGGTGCCGCCGGCGCTGACGACCACCTGGGCGCCGTCGGTTTTTGCCCCAGCATGCAGCCCCAGAGTTAGGCCCAGCGCCAAAAGCAGGATCAGGGCGCACATCGCCCCGTCCCACCATCCAAACCTCGTTTTAAGCATCGGCGGTGATGCTCTTGAGCTTCTTCATCTCAAGCTGCTCGGCGGGCACGTTGATCCGCAGGGCCCGGTGGACGTTTTCGATGTCCACCGCCCGGCGCGAGCCGCCGTATTCCCCGTCCAGCGTCCAAGGGATGGGCGTATCGCAGGAGATGTGCAGCTTTTTGGTTTTGACGGAATAGATCAGCTCCTCGTCCAGCTCGCCGCTGAGCAGGGTGTTGATGACCCGGGTCAGCTCGATGAGCATGGGGGGCTTGCGGATGAGGGTGATCTCCAAAAGCCCGTCGTTCATGGAAATGTCGATCCATTTCCCCAGCGGAAAGCCCGCCACCGAGCTGCTGTTGCTCACCAGCCCGATGAGGATCTCGTCTTCGATGATGCCCCCGTCGTGCTCCAGCCGGATGCGGTAAGAGGGCAGATTGCCCAGCCGCTGGGCCACCTCAAGGGCATAGGCCAACTTGCCCAGCATGTTTTTGGCCTCCTGGCTGGTGGCGTAGGGCACGTCGGTAAAGGCGCCGAAGGCCGCCACATAGGAAAAATAGTCCTCGCCGAACCGGCCCACGTCCACGGCGATGGTGGTCCCCGTCGCCGCCACTTTTGCCGCCGCCTCGATGCTGTGGGGCAGGCAGAGGCTGGCGGCGAAATCGTTGGTGGTGCCGGCGGGGATATAGCCCAGCACCGGCGGATGCTCCAGCCGCATCAGGCCGTTGATGGTTTCGTTGAGCGTCCCGTCGCCGCCGGAGCACACCACCAGGTCATAGTCCCCCGCCTCCCGGGCCGCCAGCTCGGGCAGCTCGCCGCTGCGCTGGGTGATATAGACCGTGGGCTGATAGCCCGCCTTGACAAAGGTGTTCAGCACCTGCAGAAAGGGGGCGCGAATGGCCTCCTTGCCCGCGTGGGCGTTCACCAGAAACAAAAGACTCCGTTTTTTGCTGTTCAAGGAGTTTCACCTCGTTCTCACGTTAGATCGTCCGCAAAGGCCCTTTCCCGGGCGCCGGGGCCGGGAAAATCCCCTTCTTCCCTATTTTGATTATAACTGCTTTTCCGCTTTTTCGCAACAAAAATGCCGGAAAGCAGGGCTTTCCGGCAAAGATTTTCAAAACAGAGGCGCTTTTTTCAGCGATCCCGCAAAAAGCGGAGATCCCGCCGTTTGTCCAGGGCGGTATATAACAACTGGCCCAGAATGCCGCAGGAGATCACCTCACCGGCGCCCACCGTCAGCATCAGATAGGGGATAGGATCGGAAAAGCCGTAAGCGTAAGCCAGCACAAAGGGCACAATCAACACGTTACTGACGATGGGCGGCAGGCAGGCCAGCCAGCGGTTTTTCCGCAAAAGCCGGGTGCCGATGGCGCCCAAAAGCGTGGCGATGCTGCCAAAGACCACATCCCACACCACGGCTCCCGTGAGCAGGTTGGCCAGCAGGCATCCCGCGAACAGGCCGGGCACCGCCGCCCCGAAAAAGCAGGGCAGGATGGTCAGCGCCTCGGAAAACCGCACCTGGATCACGCCGGAGGAAAGTCCCATCGCCGAGGCCAGATAGGTCAGCGCCACATACAGCGCGGCCACTGCCGCGCCCTGGGTCAGATAAAGCGTCTTGTTTTCTTTCATATTCACTTGTCTCCTTTAGTTTTGTTTTAAGTGAGGAAGGTCTCGAACTCACTTCTCCCAAAAAAGCAGGGCTTTTCGGGGGCCCTTTCCTTTGCATACGCTCCGGTCGGGCTTTGCCCGCATATTCACGCATGGCAAACCCTTTTGGGTTTTTATTGTTCGGGCTTATTTATTCTTTTTGATCCGGACTTTTTTCATCACGGGGCGGGCGCCGTGCTCGCCGTTTACGATCTGGTCAATGATTTCCAGCCCCTCGGTCACGCGGCCGAAGGCGGCGTATTCCCCGTCCAGAGAGGGGGCCTCGTCCACCATGATGAAAAACTGACTGCCCGCGGAATTGGGATCGGGTGTCCGCGCCCAGGAAAGGACGCCCCGTTCGTGCTTCAGATCGTTGCGGAAGCCGTTGGAATTGAACTCGCCGGGAATGGTCCAGCCGGGGCCGCCGGTGCCGTTGCCCAGCGGATCGCCGCCCTGAATGACAAAGCCGGGGACGATGCGGTGGAAGGTCAGCCCGTCGTAAAAGCCGCTTTCGGTCAGTTTCACGAAATTCTCCACCGATTTGGGCGCCACGTCGGGATACAGTTCAAAGGCCATCACCGCGCCATTTGCCATTTCGATCTTTCCTTTGATCACGTTGCTCATGATCGTTCCTCCTCTGTTTTGAGATCCTTTCCTTACTTTACCCAAAAGGCGCTCATTTGTCAATCGTTTTCACCTTTGCCCGCTCTTTGCCATAGAATGAGGCAAAATCAAATGGAAAGGAATCCTTCCTATGGCACTTTGTTTTTTTCTGGGCGCCAACACAAAAGACGGCTTTTTCTCTCTTTACCCCGCTTTGCGGCATGAGCCGGGCCGCCGCATCTTTGCCGTAAAGGGCGGGCCGGGCAGCGGGAAATCCACCTGTATCCGCGCCCTTTCCTCTCTGCTGGGCGGCGCGGACGAGGAAATTCTCTGCTCCTCCGACCCCGACTCGCTGGACGGGGCGATCTTCTCCGATCTGGCCCTTTTGGACGGAACGGCGCCTCACGTGTTTGAGCCGGAGTTTCCCGGCTGCGATGGGGAATATCTCTTTATGCCGCCGCCCCTCGCCCCGGCGGAGCTGGCGGAAAAGCGGGATGCGCTTGCCGCCCTGCAAGCTGCCTCCCGCACGGAATACGCCGCGGCCTATCGTCTTCTGGGGGCGGCGGCCCTGACCCGGGAACAGCGCCGCCAGGCCGTCCTACCCCTTTTCCCTGGAGAAAAGGCCGAAAAACGGGCTCTGGGGCTGGCCCGCCGTCTGCTTTCGACGGGCAGCGCCCCACGCCTGCGCCTGCGTTTTCTCGACGGCATCACGCCGAAGGGTCGGCTGTTTCTGGACGATACCGCGGCGGCCTGCGCCAGCCGGATCGTGGCGCTGGAGGATCGGTTCGGTCTGGCGCAGCCCATGCTGGAACGCCTTCGGGACGAGGCCCTCGCCCGCGATCTGACGGTTTTTGTCTGCCTCGACCCGCTGGAGCCCCAGCGTGTCCGCCATCTGCTGCTGCCGGAGCTGTCGCTGGCCTTTGTCACCGACGACGGCGACCTGCCCGCCTCGCTTTCGGTCAACCGGGTCATCCGCGTGGACGCCATGCTTCCCCGGGAGGCGATGCGTCCGCTGCGGAACCGTTTGCGCCGTCTGGAGCAGACCGAGCGCGCCCTTTTGGACGAGGCCGTGCGTCACATCGCCTGCGCCCACGCCTTCCACGACAGAATCGAGGCCATCTTCCGCCCCCACATGGATTTTTCCGCGGCGGAAGCGCAATATCAGACGCTTCTCGGGCGTCTGCGCCCGTAAGGAGGATGGCCTATGCCGGGATTTTCTTCTTTTGAGCCGGTGAACTGCGGCCCCGAGCCCTGTCCGCCCCCCGGCGGCAAGCCGCAGGCAAACAACGACACCCTTCTAATGGGACTGCTGGGGCTGGCGGTGGCGCTGTTTGCCCTGTATTTTGTGGTAAAAAGCGGCGTAAAAACCGCCCTTTTGGAAACGGCGGAGGAACTCAAGTTCCCCCTGTCAGGCGGCGGCTGCCGATGAAAAACCGCCCCGGGCGTTTGCCCGGGGCGGCAGCGTATTCGCTTTTCGGCAATCAGAAGCGGATGATCCGCTTCCAGAATTCCAGGATGTCGGTTTGCGCCTTTTCCGACACAAACTGCCGGGCGCCCTCAGCCGTTTGCCCGGAAATCACCGCCTCCGTCCCCTTGATGAGGATTTTTGCCAAAGTGACATCGTCAACGGCAAGAAAGCTCGCGATCGACCCCTGCGTCTTTCTTTTGGAGATCGCCTGCGCCAGCGGCTGAACCATCGCGTCCAGCGTCCGGTCGTGCAGAGCTGCCTGAACCGTCCAGTGGAGTTTATCTCCCTGAAGAATGTTGTAGTATGTTTCGAAAGTCCGCCGGAGTTCCCCCAAGACGCGCGCCACGATCTGCTCCGCGGCAAGGGTGTCGTTGCGGAATATGGTGTCCATCCGCTGCGCGTACTCTTCCAGAAACCGTTCCATCACCGCCTCAAAAAGAGCTTCCTTCGACGGAAAGAAATGATAGAAGCTCCCTGTAACGATATGGGCTTCTTCCAGAATCATTTTTACAGAGGTCTTTTCAAAGCCGTTTTGGAAAAACACCTTTGTCGCGGCGTTGATCAGAATCTCTCTGGTTTCGCCTCTTCTTGCCATAGTTCTCTGTCCTTTGTCAGATCATTTGCGGTGATGAAGGGATTTCTGTAGAGCTTGCGCTTCGCGGGCAGCCCCATCCACTTGACGAGCGGCGTTTTGGGGCTCATCGCGTCCAGAAGCTTCCTGTCGCCTCCGGTGATATCATATCCGATGGCGCGCTTGGGGCAGCTCACGACACAGGCCATGCAGTTGGCGCAATGATGCTGAAACGTGGGCTTCCCGGCTTGAAGGACGATGTTTTTGCAGGGGCATACCCGGCTGCACAGTCCGCAGGAAACGCAATCGCCGCTGACGGTAAACGGATTGTCCGCATACTTCTGAAGCGCCAGATACGGCGTCATCAAGCGATCTCTGCGCCGTTTGATGAGCTTTCCTGCACGGGGAAAGGCCCGCCGCTTTTTCTCCGAAATATCGTCCGCGATGTTTCGGAGCTTCCGCTCCGTTCCCGGAATGCGAAGCTTTGCCGGAGGGAACGGCGGATACACGATGGCATAGTTTGCCACACTGTATACAAGATTGCCGTAATGGAGGGAAATGCCCTTTTCCGCCAGGATCCCGGCGAGGCGTTCGCAGGCGATCCCACAGATAAAGCTGGGCATCGCAACGACAAAGACATAGGCGTTGGGGTTGATCTCCAGACCCTCCACAAACGCCGCCGCGTGGGCGGGCATGGTCCAATGATAGACGGGATAAACGAATCCCACCATGTCGCAGTCGGCCGCGGAGCATTCGCCGGGATCGTTCCGCATGGAAACGATCTCGGTATCCCCCAGCTTTTGCGCGATCACACGCGCCGCCCGCATACTGTTTCCCGTGCCGGTAAAGTAATAGATGCGTCCTTTCACCGCCGAGCCCCCTAAATTAGAATATCATTTTATTTTTAGCATACCATTCGGCTCCGCTCCCGTCAATATCTTTTTTAGAATATCGTTCTATTTTTGGAATCTTGCGCCGGTTTCCCGCTCTTCGGGGTTAAGCAAAAGCGCCGGCGTTGCGGCGCTTGCTTCCGTTCTATTCCTTTACATACATGGGCTTTGCGGCCTGCTCAGCGATGCGCAGCAGGGCCAGGTCGGCCTTGAGCATCTCCACCGGCTCGCCCTCCCGCAGATAGGGGCGGACGGCCTGTCCGATCAGCGGGAAAAGGCCCTCCTTTTTCCCGTCGAAATCCACGATGAACAGCTTGTGGTCGGTGTGCTCACCCTCGGCGTGGGCCGCCACCAGCCACACCCGGTAGACCTCGGGATGCTCCTCCATCAGCGCCCGCAGCGCCGCGGGAAGCCCCATGGGATAATCCCGGGTGGCCTTGAGCCGCAACTCCCGCTTTTCCCCGGCGCCCGCCGCCGCGCGCATGGTCAGGTCGATATCGCTGAGCTGCGGGCGGCGCAGGGTCATGGACGCGCCGAAGGGGTTGATAACGATGCCCTCCAGCCGGGCGTTGTCCCGCACCATCTTGTTCAGCGTTTCAAAGGGGATCTCGCCCACCTCCTGCTTTTCAAAGGGCCACTTCTCCAGCTCGGCCCGGTTGGTGAACACGGCAATGAGGGCCGTCCCGTCCTTCTTGTTGAGGACGGCCAGCCGCCCCGGCCCCTTGGTATAGGCCAGAAAATACGAGGTCTTGAGCACGGCGAAGTTGCGGATCTTATTTTCCCGCGAGTTGTCTGCCTGCAGGCTGTCCGCCGCCTTCACCGGATCGAATTCCGATTGAAAGGCGTTGAGTTCATATTCCGTCATATTGCTTCTCCTTTCCTGCGGGGATGCTGACATAAGGGTTCCCCGCCACCGTAAAGCGCCAGGGCTTGTTCCGGCATTCTTTGGCGTAACCCACGCCGATGCGCAGGGAGGCGTCGATGGGCGGCTCGGCGCACCTGTCTTCGATATACAGCGTCCCGCCCCGCAGATCGAGCCCGTACTGCGCCCTTGTTATGCCCAGCGCGGCGCACAGCTTTCCCGGCCCCGCGCAGAGCTGCAGGTCGGTTTTCGCCTTGGGGCGGCGCAGGCGCATCCGCTCCAGCCCGGTGTCGGGCTCCAGCGCCCGCACCAGTACCGCCTCGGGGACCCCCGGGCCGTTGGCCACCACGTTGAAGCAGCTGTGCATCCCATAAATCAGATAGATATAGGCCGTCCCGCCGGGGCCGTACTGAATGTTGACCCGCCCCCCGGGGCTGCCCCGGTAGCTGTGGGCGGCGTCATCCAGCAGGCCCATATAGGCCTCGGTTTCCACGATGATCCCGCCGCAGCGGCCTTCGGGGGTTTCGTGGATCAGGCGGCATCCCAGAAGCCGTCTGGCCAGCGAAACGGCGTTTTGCAGATAGGCCTCTGGGGGAACAAGCAGCCGGTCAGTCATTTCCATATCGTTCCAGCGCCTGCTGGTACAGGCGGTTTTTGGGGGCGTTGTGCTCCCGGGACACCTGCTTGACGGCGCTCATCAGGGGCATGCCCCCCTCCACCAGCTCGCCCACCAGCGCCAGCAGGTCGGGCTGCGGCAGGGCAGCGGCGTCGCCCTCGCTGCCGGCAATCACCAGCACGAACTCGCCCCGGGGCGGATGCTCGGTATAATGCTCCACCGCCTGAGAAAGGGTGGTGCGGAAGCATTCCTCGTGGAGCTTGGTGAGTTCCCGGCACAGGGCGACGGGCCGGTCGCCCCACACCTCCAGCATGTCCTGCAGCGTCCGCAAAAGCTTGTGGGGGGCCTCGTAAAAGACCATGGTGCGCTTTTCGTATTTCACCTCGTTGAGATGCTCCATGCGGCTCTTTCTGGTGGTGGAAAGAAAGCCCTCGAAGGTGAATCTTCCGCAGGCCATGCCCGAGATGCTCAGGGCCGACACCACCGCCGAGCAGCCGGGAACGGTCACCGCCTCGATGCCCAGCCCGGCGCACAGCGCCACCAGATCGGTGCCCGGATCAGAAATGGCGGGGGTGCCTGCGTCGGTGATGATGGCGCAGCTCTCGCCCGCCAGGATGCGCTGGGCGATATATTCGCCCTTGCTGCGGCGGTTGTGCTCGAAATAGCAGATCTGGGGCTTTTTGATGCCGAAGTGGTTCAGCAGCTTGGCCCCCACCCGCGTGTCCTCGGCGGCGATAAAGTCCACCCGCTCCAGCGTTTCCACCGCCCGGGGCGAAAAATCCCCCAGATTGCCGATGGGCGTGGCCACCACATACAGTTTTCCTGCCGTGTTTCGTCCTTCCATATCATTCTCCGTAAATGCGGCGGTATTCTTCGGTATGGTTGCCCGCCCCGTCCCGCAGGATCAGGTCGGGCAGAACCGAAAGCCCTTCGCCGCCTTGTTTGACGGCCTCTGCCAGCAAAAGCGACGCACCCGCCCCCTCCCGCTCCCGCACGAAGCGCAGGATCTTGAGCTCCAGCGCGTGCTCCGAAAGGGCGCGGGCCAGCGCCGCCAGCCGCCCAGCGGGGAAGCAGACAAACAGCCGTCCCCTGTCCTTCAGCGCCAGCGCCGCCGCCCTGCACACCTGCCCGATCCCGGCCCCCGTGGCCCGGGCCGCGGCAAGCGTGCCGGTTTTTGCCGTTTTGCCCCGCCGGGCCTCATAATAGGGCGGGTTGCACAGACAGAAATCGAACCTGCCCTTGAAGTGCGCGGGCAGCTCCCGCAGATCGCCCGCCGTCACCGGGACGCAAAGCCCCGCCCGGCGGCAGTTTTCCTCGGCCAGCGCCGCCGCCCCGGGCAGCAGCTCCAGCCCCTCGAAGGCCGCCCCGGTTGCCCGCAGGGCGGTGAGAACGGTCAGAAACCCCTGTCCCGCCCCAAGATCGAGCCCCCGGCCATGCAGCCGGGGCGCGGCGAAGTCGGCCAGCAGCACGCTGTCCTGGGTCATGGGGAAAAAGCGCGCGTCCTGCAACAGGGTCAAATCCCCGCGGACGCGGATCTCCCGACAAATCTGTTCCACGGCGCTTCCCCCTTTTTTCCTATTATACCAAACCGCCGCCCGCCTTGCAAGACCTCCCCTTGACGGCGCGTGCTCCCGCCGATATAATGGAGCTATCGCTTTGCAATCAGAGGAGGAATATCCATGATCGTTGTTTCCGACCTTGCCATGACCTTCGACAAGCAGACCCTGTTCAAGGACGTGGATCTCAAGTTCACCCCCGGCGACTGCTATGGCATCATCGGCGCCAACGGCGCGGGCAAGTCCACCTTCCTCCGGATCCTGGAGGGACAGCTCGAGCCCACCCGGGGCACCGTTACCATGGCAAAAAACCTGCGGATGTCGGTGCTGCGGCAGGATCATTTCGCCTTTGACGAATACTCCGTTCTGGACACCGTCATCATGGGCAACCGCCGCCTTTACGACGTATGGAAGGAAAAGGACGCCCTGTACGCCAAGGAGGACTTCTCCGACGAGGACGGCATCCGCGCCGCCGAGCTGGAGGGGGAATATGCCGAGATGGGCGGCTGGGAGAGCGAGAGTGACGCCTCCCGTCTGGTGCAGGGGCTTGGCCTGCCCGAAAGCATCCTCTATGAAAACATGGCCGATATCACCGACAGCGAAAAAGTCAAGATCCTGCTGGCCCAGGCCCTGTTCGGCTCGCCGGACATCATCCTGCTGGACGAGCCCACCAACCAGCTGGATCTGGACGCCATCGAATGGCTGGAAGAGTTCATCATCGGTTATGAGGGCACCGTTCTGGTGGTGAGCCACGACCGGCATTTCCTCAACAACGTCTGCACCCGCATCGTGGATATCGACTACGGCAAAATTAAGATGTATGTGGGCAACTATGCCTTCTGGTACGAATCCTCCCAGCTCATCCAGAAGCTCATCAAGCAGCAAAACCGCCGCGCCGAGGAGAAGATCGCCGACCTGCAGGCCTTTATCGCCCGCTTCTCGGCCAATAAATCCAAATCCCGCCAGGCCACCAGCCGCAAAAAGCTGCTGGACAAGCTGACGGTAGAGGAGCTGCCCGCCTCGTCCCGCCGCTATCCCTTCGTGGGCTTCAGCCCCGACCGTGAGCCGGGCAAGGAGATTTTGGAGGTCCACGGTCTGGGAAAGAACGACGCCTCCGGCGCAGCCCTCTTTCAGCATCTGGACTTCCGGCTGGAGCGCACCGACAAGGTGGCCGTCCTCGCGGACAACGAGCTGGCCATCACCGCCTTTTTGCAGGTGGTCGCCGGGGAAGCGGAGCCCGACGCCGGCGAATACAAATGGGGCGGCACCACCTCCATGAGCTATTTTCCCAAGGACAACGGCGCCTTTTTCGACGGGGTGGAGCTCAATCTCATCGAATGGCTGCGGCAATATACCCCCACCGAGGACACCGAGACCTTCCTCCGGGGCTTTCTGGGCCGGATGCTCTTTTCGGGGGACGAGGTCTTTAAGCAGGTGAAGGTGCTGTCCGGCGGCGAGCGGGTGCGGTGCATGCTGTCCCGCATGATGCTCTTTGGCAGCAACGTGCTGGTGCTGGATCAGCCCACCAACCATCTGGATCTGGAGAGCATCACCGCCTTAAACGACGGCCTACGGGACTTCAAGGGCGTGGTGATCTTTTCCAGCCACGACCACGAGTTCATCCAGACCATCGCCAACCGCATCCTCTATCTCCGGGAAGACGGCCTCACCGATTTCCGCGGCACCTACGACGAGTTCATCGAATACTGCCGCGCCCGGGGCGAAAAGCTGAGCGGATGATTTTAGCGCAACAGGCGCCGGGCAATCGCCCGGCGCCGTTTTGTTTTTGCTTGTTTACGCCCTCCGCTGGGCGTTTTTTTTCGTTTCCTCCACGAAAAAGCGGAAATAGGGAGCGAAATCGGGGGTGCGGTCGTCCCACAAACTACCCGTCAGCCGTTCGGGATGGAACTGGGTGCCCCAGATGGGCAGGCTCTCGTGCTCATAAGCCTCGATGATGCCCTCCACCGAGCGGGCGGTAACGCGCAGCCCCCTGCCCGGCGTTTTCACCGCCTGATGATGGGTGCTGTTCACCCGGAACTCCCGCCCGAACAGGCGGTAAAGCACCGAGCCCTCCTCGGCAAACACGGGATGCCGGATGTCGCGGTTCATATGGACGTAGCCCAGCTGGGCCACGGTGTCCTGCCACAGGTCGCCGCCCAGCAGGGCGTTCATCAGCTGAAACCCCCGGCAGATGCAAAGGATCGGCTTTTTCCGTTCCAGAAAGGCCCGGGTCAGCGGCACCTCAAAGGCCGTGCGGATGGGATCCGGCTTGACGGTGTCGTTGAAGATCTCCTCGCCGTAAAGGTCGGGATCGATATCGGCGCCTCCGGTGAGCACCAGCCCGTCGCACAACTCTGCCATCTCCTCCGGGCAAAGCTCGTTGGTGGAGATGGGGATGCCCCCCGCCGCCAAAATCGCCAGGGGATAGGTTTTCCAGTCTTCCAGAACGCGTTGCCGGGGATCGTTCTCATCGCTGCGTCCGGAGGTGGTGCAGCAGATCAGGGGTTTTCCCTTGAGCATGTCATGAACCTTCTTTCTTTCCGGTTTATTGTTTCCTTATTTTGCCAGCGTTCGCCCGCAATCGCATTGTAGCAGATCCCGCCGGGTTTTGCAACGGCATCCTGTTTCCCGCAAAAAACCGGCCCGCAGAAGCGGGCCGGCAGACCTGTTATTTCGCGTAATCCACGGCGCGGGTCTCGCGCACCACATGCACCTTGATCTGGCCGGGATAATTGAGCTCGTTTTCGATCTTCTTGGACAGATCCCGCGCCAGCAGGACCATATCGTCGTCTTTGACCTGGTCGGGGTTGACCAAAATGCGGATCTCACGGCCCGCCTGGAAGGCGAAGCACTTTTCCACGCCGGGCATACCGGAAGCCAGCTCCTCCAGCCGCTCCAAACGTTTGATGTAAGCCTCCAGATTCTCTCTGCGGGCACCGGGACGGGCGGCGGAGATGGCGTCGGCCGCCTGCACGATGCAGGCAACCATGGTCTTGGCCTCCACGTCGCCATGGTGGGCCTCGATGGCATGGATCACGTCTTCCTTCTCCCGGTATTTGCGGGTAAGCTCCACGCCGATGGCGACGTGGCTTCCCTCGACCTCGTGGGTGACGGCCTTGCCGATATCATGCAGCAGACCGGCGCGCTTGGCCAGCATCACCTGCTGCGAGGGCAGGCCCAGCTCGCTGGCCAGAAGGCCCGCGATATGCGCCACCTCAACGGAGTGCGCCAGCACGTTCTGGCCGTAGCTGGTGCGATAACGCATCCGGCCCAGCAGCTTGACAAGCTCCTGGTGGACGCCGTGGACGCCGGTTTCGAAAATAGCGCGCTCCCCCTCCTGCTTGACGATGGATTCCACCTCGCGTTGGGCCTTGTCCACCGTTTCCTCAATGCGGGCGGGATGGATGCGTCCGTCGGTAATCAACTTTTCCAGCGCCACGCGGGCCACCTCACGGCGGACCGGGTCGAAACTGGACAGGGTGATGGCCTCAGGGGTGTCGTCGATGATGAGATCCACGCCGGTCAGGGTCTCCAGTGTGCGGATGTTACGGCCCTCGCGGCCGATAATGCGACCCTTCATCTCGTCGCTGGGCAGCGGCACAACCGAAACGGTGGCCTCGCTGGCATGGTCGGCGGCGCACCGCTGAATGGCGGTGGTGATGATCTCGCGGGCACGGGCGTCGGCCTCGTCCTTGGTCTGACGCTCGATTTCCTTCAGGCGGACGGCGGCGTCGTGACGGGCCTCCTCCTCCACCTGGGAAATAAGCTGGACCTTGGCCTCTTCCACCGTAAGACCCGAGATCTTTTCCAGCATTTCAAGCTGGCTCTTTTTCAGGGCGGCGACTTCTTCCTTCTGCTCGTCCAGCTGCTTCATGCGCTGGCTGAGTTTTTCTTCCTTGGCCTCGATGCTCTCATATTTGCGGTCGATGGCCTCTTCCTTCTGCTGGATGCGGCGCTCCTGCTTCTGAACCTCGGCACGGCGCTCCTTGCATTCCTTCTCGTTTTCGGTGCGGGCGCGGAAAATTTCTTCCCGGGCTTCCACCACGGCTTCGCGTTTCTTGGCTTCTGCGGATTTGATGGCCTCGTTGATGATCTTTTTTGCTTCATCTTCGGCGCTGCCGATCTCTTTTTCTGCAACTTTTTTCCGGTAAAAATAGCCTGCAAAAATTCCCGCGGCGGCGACGGCAAACAAAGCAACGATCCACACGATCCAGTAAGTCGGTGACGGCATTGCTATAACTTCCTCTCAATAATTTACGCTTATTTATGAAAAATAAAGAAAATAAGCTAACTTATATATTATATCCTTAAGAGAAAACTGTCAAGGAAATGTTCTGATCTTTTAACGAAAAACTTTTCGTTTTAAAAGCATTGTGCCCAAACTACGGAGATTTTTGCAGAAGAAGGACGGCCGGAAGATGGCTTTGCAGGAAAGCGCCGCCCTTTGGGTTTTTGGAAGCAGCAAGGTACCGGATTGCAAATTCCGATATACTTGACAACGCCGGTATGACGCCTTGTATGCCGACTATAGACAAGAGATCTGGCGGATAACGCCGTTTACGGCTCTGCCGCGCTGTCGCGCACCGGGTTGTTTTTCTTTGTCCGTTCTCGGAAGATTTCAAAAAAGGACGGCCCGAAAGGAGGCACTTCGTAAGGAAGCGCCTCCTTCCCTTTGAAAGCAGGGTAATTGACCGCGCCGGTCCGCAATGGTATAATGATCAAAGCAAATCGCAGCTTGTCGGAAAACCGGGATCTGGCATCCAGATTCCGCTGTTATGATGAAGAAAACCCTTGAAAAATGGTGATGTAAAGGTTTTTTTACAGCGATTGAGGGTTCTGTAAATACCATTTGATAGACAGGCGGGTTCGTTTTCGGATAAACTAAAGCCATGCAAAGGAGATCGCAGAGATGGAGATTTCAGAAAAGCTGAAAGAAGCAAGGCAGAAAGCCGGTATGACACAGGACCAGGTTGCAGAAAAAATCATGGTATCCCGTGTGACCGTTTCCCATTGGGAAAACGGAAAGTCGCTGCCCGATATCGTCAGTTTGATAAGTCTCAGCGATCTCTACAGCATCAGTTTGGATGAATTGGTGAAAGGAGATTCGAAAATGGTGGAAAAAGTAAGGAAAGACGCAAAAGATGCGAATAACAACAAGAGGCTGATCAAAGTAACTGCTGTCCTGGTTATCGCTGTTCTGCTGGTGTATGCCGTCAGTACAATTGTAGGCGGAGCCTTCAAAGGCTTTTGCGAGGCTGCTATCTTGTGGGTGCTGATCGGTATCGAAGTGGCAGCATCGATGACATATTTAAGTCAGACAGAGCCTAATGAGGAAGGCAATAATTCATCCGGCCTTACGATTGGTATGTGTATAGGAATTGCAATCGGAACCGCAGCAATCGGAACCGCAGTCGGAATTGCAACAAAAAACATCGGTTTGTGGCTGCAGATTGGACTTTTTGTGGGAATGGGTCTCGCATTGGCCGTAGGTCTTAAGCGATGAAGAAACGGACGGCCAGGACTAGACAGACAAATTCTAATTTATCTATCCAAATCTCTGAAACCCATTGATTTTCCTGCATTTCCCGCAGGTCTGCTACCATAATAAGCTCCGTTTTCCCTTGTTTTTGCCCTTGTGGGGCAAAACAAGGGAAACTTTTTTATCAGTCGCCGCCTACTACCTTATCCAGCAGGCGGGCCGAGGAACGTTTCGCTTCCCTTGTCGAGTGAGCGTAGATGTTCATGGTGGTACTGACGTCGGCGTGTCCCAAAAGCTCCTGTACGTCCTTCGGTGCTGCCCCATTCGAGAGCAGGTTGCTGGTGAACGTGTGGCGAAGCTGATGGAAGTGAAAGCCTTCAAGCCCCGGTATCTTCTTTGAGGCCGTCCGGCAGGCAATGCTGACCGTGCTGGATGATTCAAAGCACCCGTCCGGGCGGAGACAGACGAAGTCGATCTCCTTGTAGTCCTCCGGCGCTTCTGACCACCTTTGCAGACTGTACAGCTCGTAGTAACTGCGGCCCTTCTCCTGCACCTGCCTGTAGTAGTTCTGGCTGTAGAACTCGCCGTACCTGAAGCGGTTTTTGTGCTGCTCGGTCTTTGCCGCCTTGAGAATCGCCGCCAGTGTGTCGCAAAAGTCCACTGTACGGATTTTGCTGCGCTTGGTGGTGCCGACCTCCGTCTTGTGCCTTGCCCCATTGTAGCGCATGCTGCGCCGCACCGTGATGGTCTGCTCCTTGAGGTCAATGTCCTGCCATGTGAGGGCGCAGACCTCGCCGATCCGAAGCCCCGTGTAGTAGGCGATCTGGATGGGCAGGAGCGCCGGGTTATCCTTCTTTTTCAGATAGTCCGTCAGCGCTTTGTACTGCTCAAAGGAGATCGTGGGGACGGTCAGCTCGTCCTCGCTGTACCCACCCCACAGCTCGTAGCTTTCCTGCTTCTGCCTGATCTTGAT
>JAFSZV010000056.1 GCA_017455565.1 Clostridia bacterium | reverse complement strand
TCCCTTCAATGGGCCGGAGCGACGATCTGCAATCTTGATTTTGCCAAGCTTAAGGCTTTCTTCGACGGTTATCTTGACGCTTATGATAACGGATTCAGGGATTACGCTGCGGTTTTTGGGCTGGCATATACCTGGATCGAATGGCTTGAATACAACATCATGCGGGCAAACGGACAATGCGTGGATGAGGCAGAGCGCGAGATGGGGACTGCACAGGTGCGGCTTACCGTCGAAAGAATACAGTATCTATTCCACATGGAAGATCGTATCAAACGGCATTTGAAACGATGGTTCCAATAGAAAACGTACTACTGGTATACTTTTGGGCGTACTGAGCTTAAAAAGTGTACTTTTGGGCGTACTTAGACAACAAAGAAACCTCTTTTGTCTACCAAGGCAAGAGAGGTTTTCTTGTTTTAATCGGCAAGACGTGATATAATCATCTCAACAAATCGTGGTTCACAGGAGGATCAAGGAATGAATCTGACAATAAGGAAAATGAATATGAATGATCTTGAGCCACTGTATGAATTGCTGTCAGAGCCACAGGTCATGCATTATTTGGAACCACCTTATACGAGAGAAAAAACGAAACAGTTTCTGATCAATTTCGGGATGTCTGACCCTCCTGGCGTTTATGCGGTTGACAAGGGCAATACATTTATTGGCTATGTCATTTTTCATGCGTATGATGAAGTCAGTATTGAGATCGGTTGGGTTCTGCATCCACTATACTGGGGAAACGGTTATGCTTCGCAATTAACAGAATTACTAATTGAAAAAGGGTTGGAGTTGCACAAACAACTGGTGATTGAATGCGTCCCCGAGCAAGAGATAACAAAGCATCTCGCAACGAAATACGGGTTTGACTATGTTGGCATGGCTGGTGGTTTGGATGTATTTCGACTAAAGGGATAAACACCTGTTCAGCGCATTCCTTTGGTGTACTTTTCGTCGTCCTTTCTATTTTCAGCGGTCAAGTGTATGCTTCCTTGTGGGACATCATGGCGTTATCCTGCTTTGTGTCCATATACATTTCCTTACAGTTGACATTATACGCCCCACCTGCTCATCTGCGCAGGCGAAGCCGGTATTGACTTTTGGGGCGGGATCCTGTATAGAGTGTTTACGAAACCGAAAGAGAGGAGCCGGAACAATAATGACAGAAAAAACCAGATCTGGAAGATATATTCAAAAGAACAGGAGAAAAAACATGAAAAACGAAAAGAATAGCAACGTTAATTCCGCAGAACCGCTGCGTTTGGAGAAAATAACCACTGCCGCGACCCCGAGGATTCCCATGCCGCGCAGGCATTTCTCGAGGGCTTGCGGGCGATTGTAAGAAGCCAGGAGCCTCAGCCCGTCCAAACGCTGGAGGAGCGCATGGTGCAAACACCCGACAAATCCGTCTGGGATCGCTATTGCGGCAAGTTCGCCCACGAGGAGGGCGACACCTTCTACCCGGAGGAGGTCTATCTGCGGGACGGAGATCTGTACGTGAAATGGATGCGTGAACACGGCGCGGGCTTCCACTGGAAGCTCTACCTCCTGGGGAACAACGAGTTCGGCGTCAAGAAGTTTGATTTCACCATCCGCCTGGCAGAAGACGGCCTGACCTGCTTCGACGAGGTCTATAAAAAGCTGTAAGGGCCCCCGGCACGGGATACGGATCCTTCGCTGCCTTTTGATCTTCGCAAGGCAAGTCAGAATGAACATTCAAAAGGAGCAAAAGAAATGAAAGATAAAATTTTAATCATCCTGAAAATCCTTCTCATTCTCGTATTTTTCCCGCTTGTACTGGCGGCGTTCCTCGTTTCATGCCTGATCAACCTGATCGTGAGGCTGAAAAACAAGAAGCTCGTGGAAACGCCCCTCGGCCAATTTATCGAAGTGGACGGCAACAGAATGAGCGTTCTGGTCAAAGGGCAGGGAGCGCACACACTGGTATTCCTGCCGGGACTTTCAAGCACGTCGCCGATCCTGGAATTCAAGCCTCTGTATTCCCTGCTGGAAGACGAATACCGGATCGTGGTTCCCGAAAAATTCGGCTACGGACTAAGCGATATCGTCAAAGAAAACCGCGACTATATGACGATCGTGGAGCAGTACCGCAAAGCCCTTTCTCTCTTGGGCGTCGAGGGTCCGTATATCCTTTGCGCCCATTCTCTCGGCGGAAATGAAGTTGAACTGTGGGAACAGCATTACCCGGAGGAAGTGGAAGCCTTTGTGGGGATCGACGCCAACCTGGCGAATGTTCCGTGTGATTGGGATAAGACGTGGTGGGCGTTTAAGCATTGGAAATTGGACGCGCTCTATTGCAATCTGCTGAGGATCGCGGGCTGGAGCCGTAATCAATTCCGCCCCGGCTTGAAAAAGCTCCTTTCCAAAGAAGAAGTGCGGGTTTATAAAGAACTGAACTGCAAGAACGACAGCAATTACGATATTTACAGTGAGTTACGGAATAAATTCGCGGCAAATGATCGCATTAACAGCCAGCCGCTTCCCGCGCAGCCGACCCTTCAATTCGTCGACGCTCCCGCATGGTTTATCAAAGGGGAAGACGGCAAATTTGACGCGTATGAAGAGGATTGGATCAAAGCCCATCAGGAATTTGCCGCCGCTTCTGCCAACGGCAGGCTGTCCTATTCCTTCTGCGGCCACTGCATCCATTGCTTTGAATATGAAAGAATGGCGAAAGAGATAAAAGAATTCATCGCCACCTTAGCTTGATCCCAAGGCAACTGCGCTTGCCGGGATGCGTCGCAGGAACGTCTTTTACGCGCGCTTACACAAAAAAGACCCTTCTTTTGCCTGCCATAGGCAAAAGAAGGATCTCTTGTTATCCGCATAATGAACTTTACGGATAGATACGAATCCAAATAACAACCGAATACAGAACAAGCCCGGCAGCTCCCGCAAGATGCTGCCTGCCGATTTTTGCTGCCCTCGGAGCCAATCGTTTTGAAAAGAAACCGTTTGAATCTTGTAAAGCGCAGATCGCTATGATATAATGCAAAAGATTTAAATCAAAAACGACCTGGGAGATCCATATGATAAGAAATCACTATCATACCGTGATCATCGGAGCGGGACCCGCCGGGCTTGCGTGCGCCCTCACCCTGCTTGAGAATGGCGTTGACGATGTGCTGGTGGCGGAAAAATACGCTTTCCCGAGAGATAAATGCTGCGCTGGATACATCACCGGAAAAACCGAGAGAGCGTACAAGCGCTTCGGTCTTGATCCCGCCGGCTGCGGCTATTCACGCATCAAGGATTTTAAGCTGTTTTACAATTTGAACTGCAGGCAGACGATTGACAACCAGTTTCTTTTTTCCAGTCGGGAGATCAACCGGGTTGCCCTTGACGACGCGTTCTTCCGACTCGCCAAGGCCCGCGGCATCCAGATCGCGGAAAACCTGCCGATCACCGGTCACGATCCGGAAAAGAATACCGTCATCCTCGGAAACACGCACGCCGTTGCATATGACGATCTTGTTTTCGCCGATGGGACAATGGGCTTCGGCAGTAAATATCAAGACACGAAGCTTCGCAATCTCGCTATGCAGTTCATTTTCCCCAGCGACCAGCCCGACAGTATCGAGATCCACTTCGGCGTCACAAAGCGCGGCTACTGCTGGGTAAGCACAACGGGCGGCGTTACAAATGTCGGCATGACCGACGAATACCGAACAGGCGAGAAATACCGGCAGCTCTTTGAAGCCTTTCTGCGGGACCTGGGATTGGAACCGAACGCGTCCGATCTTTACGCCGCCTTTACGCCGATAGGCGTAAGGAAGCCCGTGATCGGACATAATCTCTACTTCGTCGGCGACGCAATGGGCGCGTGCGATCCTTTTACGCTCTCCGGGGTCAGCAACGCTCTGGCAAGCGGAAAAAAGGCGGCGTTGTCGATAGCAAGATCCGATCCGCGGATCATCAAGCGCTACGCCCACGCGCTCAGCGTCAAGTTCTTCTTTATGCGGTCGCTGATGAAGGTGTTTTACGTTCCGTGGGTGCGTGCCTTCGTATTCGGTGTCGGATGCCGCTTCCTCGGCGGAGTTGTGACCTTCTTCTTCAACCGCTTTCTCAACAAGAAATAACCGTATCTGTGAGATTTTTCCGATGGGTTTCGGCCGCTTTTTGACCGCGCCCGTCTTTTTCGTGCCCTCCTGCCAAAAAACGCCTGAAATCATGCGATTTTAGGCGTTTTTCATATCTTTTCGAATGGTGCGGTTCGGCAAGCCGGAAACTATCGATTAAATCCAAACACATCTGGAATGGCTTCTGCTCCAAAAGTTAATACCCCCATTCTATACATTGCTTTTGCATGAATTCTATCGTGCCAAATGAATCTCCTCAAGACTTTTCTGACGGACCACCGTTCGTCATAACTGCCTGTTACTGCTTCTAATGACAGAAAGTTCGGTATGGTTTCAAGCGCATCAAAACCTCTTTTTCTACAGGATACGATGCTTCCCTCGTTGTCGGCATCAACGCCAATTTCGGAAAAATAGTATGCGTTTACGTTTTTCGTATGCTGATACATCTCCTCCGCAGTGCGAGGTACGGCTCCGTAAAACGTCTTTCGTATCGGATTCGCACTTTTGTTTTTGTCGGGGAACAAAGCATAGAGCCGGTAGAAATCTTCGGCAGACTTCAATGCAACCGATTTGAGATACTGATATTCTTCCGTGCTCAATGGCGTTTCCTCCGTTTCAAATATCACATCACTATCAGCATCTTTAACCTGTAAGGCGGAGTCCTTCTCTTGCACAATCTCAATCTCGAAATTCTCGGCGGGAGCCTCTCCCTTCCAAACTTGAAACCGTCTTATTTCCTCCGGCATTTTGAGCTTTGCTTCTTCCTGCGAAGAACCTCTTGTAAAGGCGCCAACAAAGTTATCCGCATAAAGAATGCTGTCACTGCCGTTGTGCTCCCACACGCATCTGACTTTCATAATATCCTCCTTCAAATCCCGATATGTCAATTTGTTTGTAAGTATACCACGCCGCGCCGCCGAGGTCCACTTTTTTACAAAAAAGCACCTGCCCTTGGGGCAAGTGCTTTCTTCTTTGATGGCGTTTTATTTTTGATAGCTTGCCATCAGCTTGCGGAAGGCGGGCAGGCTGCGGAGGATCATATCGTAGCTGACGCAGGTGCTCAGCCGCACGAAGCCCGGACAGCCGAAGCCGTCGGCGGGCACCAGCAGCAGGTTGAGCTCCTTCGCCTTCTCCGAAAAGCCCTCGGAATCGCCATCGGGCGCTTCCACCAGCATATAAAAGGCGCCGCGGGGCTTGACGCAGCGATAGCCCATATCGCTCAGCTCCATATACAGCCGCATACGGTTGCGGTCATAGGAGGCGATGTCCGGCCGCAGCTTTGTGCTCAGAGAGATGACCCGCTGCATCAGCGACGGGGCGCAGACATGACCTAGGCTGCGGGCCGCGCCGGCCACGGCGGCATAGAGCTCGGCGCTGTCGGCGGCGCAGTTGGGCACGCAGACGTAGCCGATGCGTTCGCCGGGCATGGACAGCGATTTGGAATAGGAATAGCAGATAACGGTGTTGGGATAGATGGCGGGGATATAGGGAGCGTCCTCGCCGTCATAGGTCAGCTCCCGATAGGGCTCGTCGGCAATGATATAAATGGGGTGGCCGATCTCCGCGCTCTTGCGGGTCAGAAGCGCGCCCAGCTCCTCCAGCGCCTTCCGGTTATACACCACGCCGGAGGGATTGTTGGGGGAATTGACGATAACGGCCTGGGTGCTGGGCGTGATATAGGGCTCCACCTGATCGGCATGGAGTTGGAAGTCGGAGGTGTCGGCGGGAACCACCACGGGCTTTAAGCCGTTGGTGGAAGCGAACACGGGATATTCGGAGAAATAAGGGGCCAGCAAAAGGATCTCCGCCCCCTCCACCGCCAGCGCCCGCATCACGGAGATCAGCGCGGGTGCGGCGCCGCAGGTAAAGAAAAGGTTCTCGGGACCAATATCGTCGCCGGTGCGGCGGCGCAGATCGGCCGCCACCGCCTCGCGGGCCTCCTTTGCGCCGGAGGCAGGGGTATAGCCGTGAAGCGCCAGCGGTTCCATGCTCATCAGCTCGCGAATGGTATCGGCGATCTCGGCAGGGGCCGGAACAGAGGGATTGCCCAGCGAATAATCGTAGACGTTCTCCTTCCCCACGATGGCGGCCTGCCGCAGACCGTATTCAAACAGCTCGCGGATGGCGCTTTTGGTCTTTCCGTGCTGCAGCATAACAGGATTGGTCATACAAGTTCCTCCTTTTCGGGAATGTGATAGCGCTGTGCCTGCTCCTGCCCGGTGAGGATGCGGAGGCCGCCCTGGGCCAGCGCTTCCATCTCGTTTTCTCCGGGAA
This sequence comes from Clostridia bacterium, assembly GCA_017455565.1. Taxonomy (GTDB): domain Bacteria; phylum Bacillota; class Clostridia; order Oscillospirales; family Butyricicoccaceae; genus UBA4644. The sequence goes on along the minus strand of JAFSZV010000056.1, from coordinate 16,708 downwards.
GGACGCAGACGGGGGCGATAAACTGTACATAGTCGCGGATGCGCCGGGTCAAGCTCTCGGAATAGGCCAAACCGCCGGTGAGGATGACGGCGTCGCAGTTGCCTTTGAGGACGATGGATAACAGGCCGATGGTCTTGGCAATCTGGTAGGCCTGCGCCTGAAACACCAGATCGGCCTTCTCATCCCCCTCCGCGATGCGCTGTTCGATGACGCGGCAGTCGCTGGTGCCCAGATGGGCGTACATCCCGCCCTTGCCGCGGACCTTCTTTTTCATCTCATCTTTGGTATATTTGCCGGAATAGCACAGGTCGATGAACGGCAGCATGGGGACGGTACCCGCCCGCTCGGGGGAGAACTGCCCGTCGTCGTCGCCAACCGAATCCACGATCTTTCCGTGGTCGTGGACGCTGGCGGACACGCCGCCGCCCAGATGGGCCACGATCAGGTTAAGATCCTCATAGCGCTTCCCCTGCTCCCGAGCATAGCGGATGGCCATGGCCCGGCTGTTGAGCACGTGGCAGAAGCTGCGGCGGGGCACCTCGGGAATGCCGGTGATCTGCGCCACCCGGCTGAGCTCGCCGGAGGTGACGGCGTCGTAAATAAAGGCGGGGATGCCGTAAGGTGCGGCGATCTCGCGGGCCAGCAGGCCGCCCAGATTGGAGGCGTGGGGCTGGCTGAGCGCGTCGCTCACCAGCGCCTGACACAGCGCCTCATCCACCAGATAGCCGCCGGTATGCAGTCCCAGTACCAGCCCGCCCCGGCCCACCACGGCGGAGAGCTCCTCGCCCCGGATGCCGCTGCGCGCCATAAAATCCCGGATCAGCCCCAAACGATAGGGCACCTGATCGGCCACCCGCTCATAGCGGTTCAACTCCTCGGCATCGTGGCTGACGCTCTCGCCCATCACCCGTTCCTCACCCCGGTAAAGGGCCAGCTTGGTGCTGGTGGAGCCGGGATTGATAATCAGTTGCAGATAAGCCATGGTCTTCCTCCTTGCCGTTACCGGCAGACGGCGGCGCAGGCAATGAGGGAATAATACTTCTCCTCAAAGCTGGCACTGCGGGAGTTGAGGGCGATAGGGCATTTGGCGCCGGTGACGACGCCCACCATCCGGGCACCGCCGTAAAGCAGCAGACCCTTGACGAAAATGTTTCCAACGGCCATACTTGGAACCAGCAGGATATCGGTGTCGCCGCTGACGGGGCTGTCGTATTTCTTGATCTCGCAGGAGGCCTTGTCCAGCGCCAAATCGAGGGAAATGGGGCCCTCTACATAGCAGCTCCCAAACGCGCCGGCCAGCGCCGCCTCTTTAAGGGCGGCGGCGTCCACGGTTTCCTGGATCTTGGGGCTCACCGTTTCGGCGGCACAGACGGCGGCCACCAGCGGCCGTTCATAGTCCAGCGCGCGGAAGGCCTCCGTCGCGTTGCGCAAAATGCCCTTCTTCTGCTCCAGATCGGGATGGGGGATCATGCCGCCATCGGCCACCCCCAGCAGCTTGTGATAGCCGGGGATCTCGATGATGGCGGTGTGGGAAATAATGCCCCCCGTGCCGATGCCGGTCTCTTTGTTGACCACCGCCTTGAGGATGGTGGCGGTCTGCATATAACCCTTCTGCAAAAAGTCGGCCTTGCCCTCGCGGATGAGCTCCACAGCGATGCGGGCGGCCTCCTCGTCGGTGTCGGCGTCTATGATGGTGCCGGCGGCGATCTCATGCCCCAGCTCTCTGCCGATGGAAACGATCTCGTCCCGGTGGCCCACCAGCACATAGCGCAGGATCCCCTCGGCGGCGGCGTGAAGAACGGCCTCCAGCGTGTGGGCGTCATGGGCGCAGGCCACCGCCACGGTTTTGGGCGCGCCGGAGCGCACCAGCTCGCGCAGCGCCTTAAAATCTTTCAGCATGGCGGCCTCCTTACGCGCGCACCGCGTCGTAGCCGGCGCGATAGGCCCGCAGATTGAGCTCGCGGAACTTTTCGGGGACGGTATCGGCGATCACCGATTCCCAATCCACCACGTCCTCCATGTGCAGCGCCCTGATCATGCTGCCGAAGAGCACGATGTTCATGCACTTGGCGCTGCCCAGCTCATGGGCGATGCGCCCCGCCTGCAGCACATGGCAGCGGAAATGCTTCTCCATGGCCTCCAGGCAACCTTCGGGATATTCGCACAGGCCCGCCGCGATGCTGGAGGACGCCATTTCGTAATCGTTGATGACCACCACGCCGTCTGGCTTGAGATAGTCGGCATAGCGGACGGCCTCCATCTTTTCAAAGGCCACAATGATGTCTGCGGCACCCTTGCCGATCACGGGGGAGTTGACCTTTTCGCCCCAGTGCACCTGGGTGGAAACGCTGCCGCCCCGCTGGCTCATGCCGTGGACCTCGGACATTTTCACGTCGTAGCCGGCCCGCATCAGGCCGCCCACCAAAACCTTGGCGGTGAGGATGGCGCCCTGACCGCCTACGCCTACCAAAAGCGCGCTTTTATTCTTCGTCATGGCTCATTTCTCCTCTCTGCTGATGGCCCCCATGGGGCAGACCTGGGCGCACACGGTGCAGCCCACGCACTGATCCCGGTCGATCCGGGCCTTCTTGCCTTCCACGATGACGGCGGGGCATCCCACGCTCAGACACCGCTTGCAGCCGATGCACTTGTCGGGATCCACCGCGCATTTGCCGGTATCGTGCTTAATCCGCTTGATCAGCAGGCAGGGGCGGCGGGTGATGATGGCGGCGGGCGCCTGAGAGGCCAGCGCATCCTGCACCGCCTGCTCCATGGCGACCAGATCCTGGGGATCGACGATGATGACGTTTTCATAGCCGTAGGCTCGGAGGATCTCCTCGATCTTCAGGCTCTCGGCCATATCGCCCTGCAGGGTAAAGCCGCTGCCGGGGTTGTCCTGATGGCCGGTCATGCCGGTAATGGAGTTGTCCAGCACCACGGGGATGACCTTGCCCTTGTTGTAAACGATCTCGGCGGCGCCGGTCATGCCGCTGTGGAAGAAGGTGGAATCGCCCATGACGCCGAAGACCTTTTTGTCGGTGACGCCCGCCATTTCAAAGGCCTTCGCCATGCCCATGGCCACGGTGAAGCCGCCGCCCATGCACACGCAGCTATCCAGCGCGCTGAGGGGGGCGGAGCCGCCCAGGGTATAGCAGCCGATATCGCCGGCCACCACAAAATCCTTGTGCCGGGACATGGTGTAGAAGAAGCCTCTGTGGGGGCAGCCGGGACACAGTGCCGGCGGACGGGAAACGGCGGAAACGCCCACGTCGGTGACGGGGGCCTCTTCTCCGAAGACCCGCTGGCGGATGAGCTGGGGATTGAGCTCATAGAGCCTGCCCGTCAGCTCCTTGCCCACGCAGGGAATGCCGGCGGCGCGGATCTGCGCCTCCATAAAGTCCTCCAGCTCCTCGATGACATAGAGCTTTTCCACCTTGGAGGCAAAGTCCCGGATGAGCTCCATGGGCAGGGGGTTGGTAATGCCCAGCTTGAGGAAGGAGGTGTCCGCGGGGAAGGCGTCCCTGGCGTACTGATAGGCGATGGAGGCCGTGACCACGCCGATCTTCGTGCCGTTCATCTCCACCCGGTTGAGGGGGCTGGAGCAGGCGAAGCGCTCCAGCTCCTCCATGTTCTTCTCCAGCTTGGGGTGGTTGAGCATGGCGTTGGCGGGCGAGGCGATGTATTTTCTGGTGTTGCGGGCATAGGGCGGAACCGGCCGCTCCTCCCGCTGTCCCAGGGTCACCAGGCTCTTGGAATGGGCCACGCGCGTGGTGGTGCGGAACAAAACCGGCATATCGAACTGCTCGGAGATGCGGTAGGCCTCCTTCATGAAGTCCAGGCACTCCTGCGAATCAGAGGGCTCCAGCATGGGGAGCTTGGCCGATTTGGCATAATACCGATTGTCCTGCTCGTTCTGGGAGGAATGCATACTGGGGTCGTCGGCCGAAACGATGACGAAACCGCCGCCCACGCCGTTGTAGGCTGCGGTGAAGATGGGGTCGGCCGCCACGTTGACGCCAACGTGCTTCATGGCGCACAGGCTGCGGACGCCGGCGATGCTGGCGCCGTAGGCCACCTCTGTGGCCACCTTTTCGTTGGGGGCCCATTCGCAGTAAAGGGCATCCTTGTACTGCGGGAGCTCCTCAAAAATTTCCGTGCTGGGCGTGCCGGGATAAGCCGAGCACACCTTCACGCCGGCCTCATAAGCGCCTCTGGCGATGGCCTCGTTGCCGGAAAGCAGATGTCGATCCAATTGTATGACCACCTTTCTGTTTGTTGGGTGTTGATTTGTCTACATTTTACAAAAATATTTTACCGAAAACCTTGCAAACTGGCAAGAGTGAACTTATAATAGAGATATAAGCAAAACTTATTCCATGCGGTGAGGTGAATCTTATGACCATGCAGCAGGTGCTTTACGTTTTGGAGGTGGCCTCCGTCCTCAGCGTGTCCCGGGCGGCCAGGCGGCTTTATATCTCCCAGTCCGCCCTTTCCCAGCAGATCCGCCGTCTGGAGCAGGAGTTGGGCTATCCCCTGTTTTCCCGCACGGCCCACGGCATCCGCCTTACAGCGGAGGGCGAGAATTTTTGCGCCGAGGCAGCTCCCGTGGCCGACGGCTGGCGGGCGCTGTGCCGCCGCACGGCTCACGGCAAAGCGCCGGAACCCATCCGTCTGCGGCTGGGGGTGGGCTCCCGGGTCTATTCCAATCATCTGTTCCGGGAGGTGCTCTCCTATTTTGAGGCCGACCCCCGCACCGAGGTCACCTTCGTCACCGAGGCGGGGCGCGACGTACTGGAGGCGCTGCAAAGCGGCGCGCTGGATCTGGCGCTGGACCGCCTGCCCTCGGGGGACGAGGCGGTGAAGGAGGGCCGCTTCTTTTCCTGCGAACTCATCCGCGAGCGGCAGTGCGTCCTTATGACCCGCGACGATCCCCGGGCCTCTCTTTCCGCCATCTCCTTCGGCGATTTGCAGGGCGGCGTCATGATTTCCGGGCTGGAGGATTCCGCTGAGGACCGCACGCTGAAGGATCTCTGCCGGAAATACCGCATCACCCTCAACCGCATCTTCCGCTCCGACGGCATCGAAACCAACATGCGCCTGGTGCGGGACGGGATGGGCGTGGTGCTGGGGCCCCAGTCCTTTGCCGACTATTTCGGTGTGGCCGCCGTTCCTCTGGTGCCCGAAACCTGGGTGGCTCTGCGCTTCCTTTGCCTGAAAAGCAGTCTCCGGCGGCCGGAAATCACCGGCTTCCGGGACTATCTGCTGGACATCTGCCGCAAACGGGAAGTGGAAAAAAACGCGCTTTGATTGCCGCACAAAAAAGCCGGACGGCCTTTCTTTCGGCCGCCCGGTTTTATATATCGTTATTCCACGCCGATCACATAGCTGTAAACCGGCTGACCGCCGCACAGCACGTTGATCTCGGCGTCACCCGTCAGTTTTTCAAAGCAGCCGCGCACCGATTCCGCCTGCTGCTCGTCGGCGCCCTCGCCGTGGAAGATGTTGATGAAATTGCACCCGCCGGCGCAGAGCTGCTCGGCCAGTGCGCGAACCACCTTTTCGAAATCCCGGCCGGTGGACACCAGCTTGCCCTCGGCCAGCGCCATATAATCGCCCTGGAGGATGTCGCGCCCGTCAAAGACGCTGTCCCGGGCGGCATACGTGATCTGTCCCGTGCGAACCCGGGACAGCGCCGCCTCCATGTTGCTCTGGTTGACGTCGGGCTCCAGATCGTGGTCGAAGGACAGCATGGCACAGATGCCCTGGGGCACCGTCCGGGTGGGAAGCACCACCACCTGCTTATCCGACAGGGCGGCGGCCTGCTGAGACGCCATGATAATATTCTTGTTGTTGGGCAGCACAAAAACGATCTCCGCCGGGGTAAGATCCACCGCCCGCAAAATATCTTCGGTGGAGGGGTTCATGGTCTGTCCGCCCATGACCACCTGATCGGCGCCCAGCTCGTGGAAAATGTCCACCAGCCCGTCGCCGGCGGCCACGGGGACGAAGCCGTAGCGGGTGACGGGGGCGACATGCTCCCGCTTGCCCATGTCGGCGGCGGTTTCCTCCGCCACCTTCTTCCTGTGCTGCTCCACCATGTTCTCGATCTTCACGGTGATGAGCTGACCGTATTCCAGACCCATGTGCAGCGCCCGGTCGGGCGTGTTGGTATGGACGTGGATCTTGATGATCTCGTCGTCCTCCACCACCACCACGCAGTCGCCGATAGAGGCCAAAAACTGCCGCAGCTCGTCGGGGTCCTTTTCCTTGTTCTCCCGGGCGGCGATAAACTCGGTGCAATAGTCAAAATTGATCTCGCCCTCGTCAAAGGCCGAAAAATCGGCGCTCTCCACCGTGATGGCGGGGTTGACCACCGGGACGGGGATCTTCCGCGCCAGACGGGTGATGGTGCCGCTGACGGCATCCTGCATTCCCTGCAAAATCAGCACATAACCGAACGCGCCCGCGTCCACCACGCCGGCTTTTTTCAAAACCGGGTTCTGGTTGGTGGTCTCGTCCAGCGCTTTGCGGGCCGCTTTGATGGCGGCGGTGAAAATCACATCCGGATCGCGGCTGCGCTTGGATGCCTTGACGGCGGCGTCGCCCGCGATGCGGGACACGGTAAGGATGGTACCCTCGGCGGGCTTCATCACGGCTTTATACGCCGTGGCGCTGCCCTCGGCCAGCGCCTGGGCCAGCACGGCGCCGTCTGCGGTGCGGACGTCCTTCATAGCCTTGCCGATGCCGCGGAACAGAAGCGACGTGATGACGCCGGAATTGCCCCGGGCGCCCCGCAGCAGCGCGCTGGAGGTCACCTCCAGGGCGCGGCCCAGCGTGGGGCTTTCCAGCTTGTTCAGTTCGTTCACCGCGTTGTTCAGGGTCATGGACATATTGGTGCCGGTATCGCCGTCCGGCACGGGGAACACGTTGAGGGCGTTGATCTCCTCCATCCGGTCCTCCACCGCGGCCGCGGCCTGCAAAATCATTTCCTTATAGACTTCGCCATCGATCATTCTTGCCAATTTGATTGCCTCCTAACTTCGGTCAAGCCTTGACCGCCTCCACGAAAACGCGGATCTTTCCCACCGTTACGCCGCAGGTCTGCTGCACCCGATAGCGCACCTGGTGCTGCAGGTTCCGGCAGGTAGTGCGGATGTTGACGCCGCTGTCCAGCGCCACATGCAGGTCAAGCTCAACGCAGCCTTCCTCAGTGCGGACAGAAACGCCCTGCGTTTGCTTTTCGCCCCGGAGCAGATGAAACAATCCGTCCATGGGGGAACGGGCTGCCATGCCCCGCACGCCGAAGCAGGCGGCGGCGGCAGCGCCGGCGACCGAAGCCACCACGTTGTTGGCGATACAGATCACGCCGTTTTGGGTGTCCATTCGCATTGCGCATCCTCCTTTTTCTCAGGCTGCTGACAACATACTGATTTATCATACCATACTTACGCAAAGATTTCATCCCTTTTTCAAAAAAAGTTTTTTATTTTTTTGCTTGAGTAGCCCTTTTTTTCTCCGTTTGGCGCCGTTTATTCCGGGAAACCGCGGTCGAAAACCCGTCCCGCTTTACTTTTTTCGGAAAACATGGTATGGTGTTTTCAAACGGGTGCGGGCCTTTTCCCGCGGAAAGAAGGCTGAATATGGAACGGGAATCTTTGATTTATATCGACCGCAGAAACACTGACTGCTACAAATGGGACGGCCTTGAAGCCCAGTTCGGCGATGCCGAGCTCCTGCCCCTTTGGGTGGCGGACATGGACTTCCAATGCCCCGCGCCGGTGCGGCAGGCAATCTCCGCCTGGGCCGCACACGGCGTCTTCGGCTATTACAAGACCCCCGACCGCTATTTTGACGCCTTTCTCCGCTGGGAGCGGGAGGAGCACGGCTTTACCGTGGAGCGGGAGTGGGTGCGCTTTTCCCCGGGGATCGTTTCGGCCCTGTACTGGGCGGTGCAGTTTCTCACCGAGCCCGGCGACCCGGTGACGGTGCTCACCCCGGTCTATTATCCCTTCCTCAGCGCCATCCGTGACACCGCCCGCATCGTTTCGGCCTGCCCGCTGAAAAACCAAGGCGGCATCTATTTCATTGACTTCGAAGGGCTGGAACGCCTTTTGGACGAAAGCGGCTCCCGCCTGCTGATCTTTTCCTCGCCCCACAACCCCGTGGGCCGCGTATGGACGCGGGAGGAACTGGAGCGCATCTGCCGCATCTGCGACAGGCGGGGGGTCGTCATCCTCTCCGACGAGATCCATCAGGATCTGATCCTGGGCGGCAAGCCCCACATCCCCACCGCCTCCCTGGGCATCGGCCGGGTCATCACCTGCTGTTCGGCCTCCAAGACCTTTAACATTGCGGGGTTGAAAAACGCCTTCGTCATCCTGCCCGACGGCGAGCTGCGGTCTGCCTTCGACACCTATGTCAAGCGCATCTGCGTGACCGACGGGCCCTCGGTGGGCTATGTGGCGGCGGCAGCGGCCTTTGAGGGCGGCAAGCCCTGGCTCTGCTCGCTGCTGGAGCAGGTGCGGGAAAATTATCAGGCCGCCTGCGGCGAGCTGCTGGACGCCCTGCCCCGTGCGGTGATCTCGCCGCTGGAGGGCACTTATCTCATGTGGATCGACCTGCGGGGCTGCCTCGATCCCGAAAAGACCAAAGCGGTCATTCAGGATGCTTGCGGTCTGGCGGTGGATTACGGCGAGTGGTTCGGCGGCGACGAATGGAAGGGCTTCATCCGCCTCAATCTGGCCACCTCCATGGACAACGTGATACTGGCGGTGCGCCGCATCATCGCCGCGCTGACCGATTGAAAAACCAGCACTTGACAAACGGGGTCTGCCCCGCTATAATGGTTGCGTTATCTTCAGGGCGGGGTGTGATTCCCCACCGGCGGTAAAGTCCGCGAGCCCTCGGGCCGACCCGGTGAAACTCCGGGACCGACAGTATAGTCTGGATGAAAGAAGATATGGCTTTGTAAAGCTGCGCCCTGTTCTGCCCTTTTGGGGTCTGACAGGGCGCTTTTTTGCAAAAATCTCCCGCCATATCCGGGCAGTATCCCTGCTGCCGGAAAGGAACTGTATGTCCCGTCAAAGCACACGCACCCGCACCCTCGTAGGCACCGCCATGCTCGGCGCCGTCGGCTTCGTCCTCATGTTCCTGGATTTCAGCGTCCCCGTCATGCCCTCGTTCATCAAGATGGATTTCTCCGAGCTGCCTGCGCTTCTGGCCTCCTTCGCTTACGGCCCGCTGGCCGGCGCGGCGGTCTGCCTCATCAAAAACGTCCTGCATCTCTTTGTGGGACACACCGGCGGCGTGGGCGAGCTGTCCAACTTTTTGCTGGGCTGCCTTTACGCCATCCCCGCCGGCCTGATCTACCGCCGGATCCGCACCCGCAAGGGCGCCCTCATCGGCTCGCTGACGGGCTGCGTGACCTCTGCCGCGGGCAGTCTCCCCATCAACTATTTCCTGATCTATCCCCTTTACACCAGGCTCATGCCCATCGAGGCCATTTTGGGGATGTATCAGAAGATCAACCCCTCCTGTAGCGGCCTGTTCGATGCGCTGCTGCAGTTCAACGTCCCCTTTACCTTTGTCAAGGAGCTGGCGGTGTGCGTTATCACCTTCCTGATCTACAAAAAGCTCTCTCCTGTCCTCCACGGGCGGAAAACGGCCTGAAAAAGCAAAAAAGCACGGCGCGGAACGCAAGGTTCCGCGCCGTTTTCGTTTTCGGGTTTCCCGGTCATTCCTCCACGTGCTCCATCCCCAGGCTGAGGATGCTGCGGACGTGGTCGTCGTCCAGCGAATAGGCGATGCGCTTGCCCTCCCGGCGGAACTTCACCAGCTTAGCGTCCTTGAGGATGCGGAGCTGATGGCTCACCGCCGACTGGCTGAGATGCAGCAGCTCGGCAATGTCGCAGACACAGAGTTCGCTCTCGAACAGGGCATAAAGGATGCGGATGCGGGTGGAATCGCCAAACACGCGAAAGACCTCGGACAGGTCGTAAAGGCGGTCGTCGTCCGGCATCTGCCGCTCCACCTGCCGGATCTTGTCGGGATGGACGCACCCCTCCTGACAGATAGGCAGTTCTTGCTCCTTGTGCAACTCGCGGGTCATCGTATCCCTCCTCGTTATATGAGCGGTGATTCATATATTTATCATATCAGATCCGGCCGAAAAGTCAAGCCGGGGCGCGTTTTTACAAAACGGGACGGCGCCGAAGCGCCGTCCCGCCAGAAAGGAGGAAATGAAACGTTTCTTATTTCGAAACGTATTTCAACGGATTGACCGCCTTGCCGTTGACCCGGATCTCGAAATGCAGATGCGGACCCGTGACGCGGCCTGTTTTGCCCACCTTGGCGATGATATCGCCCTGGGCCACCTTGTCGCCCGCCGACACCAGCAGCTTGCTGCAATGGCAGTAATACGTGGTATAGCCGTTGCCGTGGTCGATGATGATATATTTGCCGTAGTTGCCCCGTTGCCCGGCCCAGATGACCGTTCCGCCGTCGGCGGCCCAGATGTTGGTGCCCACGGCGCCGGCATAATCCACGCCGGTGTGATAGTCTCCCAGGTTGCGGCGGTAGCCAAAGGAAGAGGAGAAGCGGCCCGCAGAGGGCTTGATGAACCGGCCCGTGGCGGCGGTCCGCGGCGGCTCCTTGGTGCCCACCGCCTTCACGGCATTCACCGGCTCCTTCACCACCGTGTAACTGAGGATCTTGCGGTCGGTCTCCACACCGTTGACATAAGTGACGTCGGCCACTACGTCGGCCAGGCCGTTGACGCCCTGGATCCGGATGGCGCTCTTGTTTTTATACATGGATTCATCATAGACAATCTCGGTTTCGTAGGGGATGCTCTCCTGATAAGCCTCGGTAACGGTCTGCTGCACCGAGAGATAGGGCACCTCGCCGGCCAGCTTGATCTGCTGCCCCACATGGATGCGGTTTTCGTCCAGATCGGGATTGAGCGCCTTGATCTCGCTGACTGCCATGCCGCATCGCTGGCCGATGCCGCTCACCGTGTCGCCCGATTGCACGGTGTAATACCGCGTTTCGGCCCGGTTGGAGGATAGCAGCGACTCAAGCTCGTCCAGGGAAGCGCCCTCTGCCGTTCCGGCGGGAACAGCCTCGATGCGAACGTCGTTGACGAAGGAGGTGTTGACCTCTGTGGCGTTGCCGCAGGAGCGGAGCAGGATGCGCCGCAGCAGCAGCTCCAGCGCCGCTTTGCTTTGGCTGACGCCCACGTTCTCACCATCGATCCGCAGGACATATTCCCGCTCCATCTCGCTCACCGAGGCAAAGAGGCGGTTTTCCAGCGCTTCCGCATTCACCGGCTCGCTGCGCTCCATATAGCGGAGCTTATAGGTCAGATTGGCGTCCAGGGTATAGGGCGCGCCCTGGTAGGCCGCGATGCGGTCTTCCACCCGGTCTACCACTGCGGCAATCTCGCTGCGGTCGCGGACATAACCGATGCTCTCGCCGTCCAGGCTTACCTCAAAGCCCAAATCGAAGCTATAGGCCGAGATGATCAGGATCACGGCGCACAGCATCAGGATCATGGGGGCGGCGCGCCCCCGGCGGGTATGATTTTTTTCGGTGCGGCGGGCCTGCGCCATCTGATATCGCTCGATCCGCCAGTCGTCATGGGAACGGAGCCATCCGGAAAACGCCTCAACCTCGCCGGTGACGAAACGGAAAACGGCCCTCGCGCCCCGCAAAAGCAGGTTGTGAAGCAGCAGCAGCATCCAGGCGGCGCCGCTGAGTACGGCGGCAAGAACGCCGAGAACGCCCCGCAGGCTGGCCGAGCCGGCGCCGATGGCGGCCAGACGGCGAACGCGCACCCGCAGCCTGACCCATCTCCTGTGCAGCAGGCCGGAGGAGCGGCTGCGGATAGCGTAACTTTCGGTGGACAACATAAAAAACGGGTTCCTTTCTATTGTAAACCGGAAAAATTACAAAATAGTTACAATTACATCATACGGGATTTTCGCCCAAATGTCAAGCAAAAATCCAAAAACAGTCAAACTCCCTTCTCTCCGCCGGACAAAGGGCCGCGCCGCGGCGCATTGACTTCCCGCCGGTTTTTTGGTATGGTAATACTGTATGAATTTGCTTTTTCCCTGGAGGGATTGTATGAAACGAAGCATCTTTCTCCGCGCGGCGGCGGCGGTCTGCGCCGTTTTGCTGAGCGGATGCAGCCTGCTCCCCGCGTTCCGCACGCCGGAGGAAGTGCGGGCTGCTCAAGAGGCCGCCGAGGCCTCCCGCGCCGAAAACCAGGCGCGGGTCGACCCCACCGCCATGGAGGTCACGCCGCTGGTCTTTCACCGGGAGCTGATCAACAGCCGGGAAACGGTGCTGGCGCAGTATTCCGTTTCGCTGCCTCAGTTTGACGATACGGGCGTGAAGAGCCAGAGCTTTCAGCGCATCAACGATCGGTTCCACGAGGAGCTGGACGCTCTCAACGCCGATTGCGACAGCTTTTTCCGGCAGACGGAGGAATCGCTGGGCGACGGCTGGGATCTTCTGACCGTGGCGTCCGACGTGGCGTCGGTGACCGTGGCGTACACCGTGCTGCGGGCTCCGGCGGGCTATCTGTGCGTCCGGTTCGATTATGAGGTGCATGTCAACGGCCAGACCGATTTTTATTCCAAGGCCGCGGTCTTTTTGCTGGACAACGGCTGGGAGCTGGATTTGCCCACCCTGCTGGGCAGCGACTATGAAAAGGTCTCGGGCATGCTGCTGGACGACATTTTCGACTGGTGCAACGAAAACGGCGTTTCGGTGACCGGCCCCGAATCCCTGCGACTTTCGGATCTGGAAGACGGCTATGCCCTCACCGCCACCGCCATCTGGTTCTATACCAAGCCCTTCCAGTTAAGCAACAGCGACGGCACCCGCTATGCCGTCCGCATCCCGCTCACCGATTATTTCCCCTATCTGACCTTACAATGACCGATACGAAAGGAGTCTTTCCCCATGCGCGCTTACGAACGACTGCTGCATTACGTTTCCTTTGACACCGCCTCCGACGAAACCTCACCCTCCTGTCCCAGCACCGAAAGCCAGCTTGTGCTGGCCCGGGAACTGGTGAAGGAAATGAACGAACTGGGGCTGGAAAACGTCCGGCTGGACAAAAACGGCTATGTTTACGGCACCATTCCCGCCACCATTCCCGATTACAAGGGCCCCGTCCTGGGTCTGATCGCCCACATGGACGTGTCCGACGCGGTGCCCGCCGCCAACATCAAGCCCCGCATCGTGGAGCATTACGACGGGGGAGATATCGTGCTCAACGAGGCGCTTGGCGTGGTTTTGAGCCCTAAAGAGTTTCCCGAACTGGCCGCAAAAAAGGGCTGCGCCCTGATGGTCACCGACGGCACCACCCTGCTGGGCGCCGACGACAAGGCCGGCATCGCCGAGATCCTCACCCTGGCCGAGGAACTGATGGCCGACCCCACGATCCTCCACGGTCCGGTGCAGGTGGCCTTCACTCCCGACGAGGAGATCGGCCGGGGAGCCGATTTGTTTGACGTGGCGGGCTTCGGCGCCGATTTCGCCTATACGCTGGACGGCGGCGCCTTCGGCGAGGTGGAATACGAAAACTTTAACGCTGCCGGGATGCAGGTTCGCGTTACCGGCCAGAACATCCATCCCGGCTCGGCCAAGGGCAAGATGAAAAACGCCCTTCGCATCGCCATGGAGTTTGAGCTGCTGCTCCCCGCCGCCCAAAAACCGGAATATACCGAGGGCTACGAGGGCTTCATCCACCTCAACGGCATGTCCGGCTCGGAAGAGCGTGCCGAGATGAATTATATCCTGCGGGATCACGACGCCGCCAAGCTGGAGAAAAAGAAGGCCGTTTCGCTGGCGGCCGCCGAATACCTCAACAAAAAATACGGCGAAGGCACGGTGTGCGTGGAGATCCGGGATGCCTACCGCAACATGATCGAGCAGATCCGTCCCCACTTCCACCTCATCGACAACGCCTTCGAGGCCATCCGCCGCACCGGCGTCGAGCCGAAGGCCGTGGCCATCCGGGGCGGCACCGACGGGGCGCGGCTTTCGTTCATGGGCCTGCCCTGCCCCAATCTGGGCACCGGCGGCGGCAACTTCCACGGCAAGCTGGAGTACTGCTGCATCAATGAAATGGACCTGTCGGTGAAGTGTCTGCGCCATCTGGTGACGCTTTACAGCAAATAAAAAGAAAAGGGCGGAAAACCGCCCTTTTTTAGGAGGGTTTATGCGCTTCAAAAACGCCTTTGTCTTTACCGGGAACGCCTTTGAAACGCTGGACGTAACGGTGGAAAACGGCGTCGTCACCGCCATAGGCGCGCTGGACGGGCCGGGCGAGGACTGCGCCGGGCGGTATCTTCTGCCCGGGCTGGTCGATCTGCACACCCACGGCTGCGGCGGCCGGGACTTCGACACCGCAAGCTCCGGTCAGCTTCGGGAGATGGAGAAAACCTACGCCCGCCACGGCACCACCACGGTGCTGGCCACGCTGATGACCGCGCCCAAGGACGCGATGCGGGAAGCGGCGCGGCGCTGCGGCGCTGCCTGCGGCGGCGTTGTCAAGGGAATTTATCTGGAGGGGCCGTTCCTTTCTCCCGCCAAACGGGGCGCTCACCGGGCGGATTGTATTCTTCCGCCGGACGGGGCGTTTTTCGACGAGCTCTGCGCCCTGTCGGGGGACAATGTCCGCCTGATTACCGTAGATCCCTGCGCCGATGGCGCGTTGGATTTTATCCGCCGCGCAGCAAAGGTCTGCCGGGTTGCGCTGGGCCACACGCCGGCGGATTACGAGACCGCACAAGCGGGCTTTGCCGCCGGGGCAAGCCAGGTCACCCATCTGTTCAACGCCATGGCGCCGCTGCGCCACCGGGAGCCCGGCCTTGCCGGGGCGACGCTGGCGGGGGACTGCTTTGCGGAGCTGATCTGCGACGGCGTCCATCTCCATCCCGCCGTGTTGAAGCTGAGCTTTGCCGCGCTGGGCGCACGAGCGATGGTGATTTCCGATTCCATGGCCGCCTGCGGCCTTGCCGACGGGGCCTATACCCTGGGCGGGCAGGACGTGACCGTTCGCGGCAATCGCGCGACCCTGGCCGACGGGACGCTGGCCGGCTCGGTGACCTTTGCCCTGGAGGGGGTGCGGCAGCTGATCCGGGCGGGCGTTCCCGCGGCGCAAGCCCTTCGCGCCGCAACCCTTACCCCCGCAAAAGCCGCCGGGCTGGACGCCGTCTGCGGCGTCATCGCCCCGGGGCGGCGGGCCGATCTGCTACTGTGCGACGGCGAGCTCAACCTGCAGGCCGTCTGGCTGGCGGGAGAGCGGATTTTCTGAAGCATCCTCACGCGGGCGCAAAGCGCCCACCTGTTGCTTTCTCCCGAAAAAATATGTTGCAAAGCCCTTGACAGGCGCCCGTGAAGTGGATCAACAACACCAAGCTGCTGTTCCTCACCGTCGCGCTGGCGCTGGCTGCCGCGCTTGCGCTCTTCCTGTCCCAATATCTGCTCTACCGTTACGATCACGAGCCGCTTGACGAAAGCGAGTATTGACCTATGGACGGTTTTTTCTGCGATCTGAAAAAATACCGCCTCCTCAAAGGCCTTACGCAAGAGCAGCTTGCGCAGATGGTGGGCGTGCGGCGGGAGACCGTCATGCGGCTGGAAAAGGCGCAGTACAACCCGTCGCTCAAGCTTGCCTTTGATATTGCGAAGGCTGTAGAGGCGCCCATCGATGTGCTGTTCCGCTTTGAAGATTGAAGACGGTTGTTGCCAAAAAAGCAGGCCCTGCGGCCTGCTTTTTTCTTTTTCTCGGAAATCTTCGTTCCCGGTCTTGACATCCGCCCGGAAAAGTGATATATTTGTCCTGTCTTAAGGCAAATATATCACTTTTGGAGGGGTTTCCATGAAAAAATCAAATGTCACCAGAAAGATCGATCCCCGCCTGGGCCTGCTGGGGTTTCTGGGCCTTTTGGGTTTTGCCGGGATCTGGACCTATCGTCTGGATCACACCGTCTTCCCCTTTCTTTTCTTCGGCTTTTTCGGGTTTTTCGGCTTCTATTTTGAAGGAAAGATGTCCGGCACCCTGATGGACGAGCGGTTTCTGCAAAACAAGCTGCGGGCCGAGCACGCCGCTTATCGGATCGGATTTTGGATCGCGTTTTTCGCGCTGGTCCTCACGACCGTCAACGATCGGATGTGGATCAGGCTCACAGGGGCCAGCGATCCCCTGTGGGTCAACAACGGCAAGCTGCTGTTTCTCACCGTCGCGCTGGCGCTGGCTGCCGCGCTTGCGCTCTTCCTGTCCCAATATCTGCTCTACCGTTACGATCACGAGCCGCTTGACGAGAGCGAGTATTGACCTATGGACGGTTTTTTCTGCGATCTGAAAAAATACCGCCTCCTCAAAGGCCTTACGCAAGAGGAGCTTGCGCAGATGGTGGGCGTGCGGCGGGAGACCGTCATGCGGCTGGAAAAGGCGCAGTACAATCCTTCGCTCAAGCTGGCCTTCGATCTGGCAAAGGCCGTGGAAGCCCCCATCGAGGTTCTGTTCCGGTTTGAAGACTGATTTGATAAAGGGGCTGTAGCAAAAGTCCCTGAAAAAAACAAGAGACCGCGGTGGCTGAAAACAGTCGCCTCGGTCTCTTGTTTGTGGTAAAATTAGTTTGTGAGAAAAATAATACCGCAAAAAGATTATGGCACATGCGAGCGGAAT